>JAEZKI010000317.1 GCA_023415525.1 Bacillota bacterium
CTTTTATGTAGATCCCAATATAGAGTTTCAAGTTATAGGTGATGAATTAAGATTAAAGCAAATATTAACAAACTTAATCAGCAATGCCATTAAGTTCACAGATTCGGGATATGTTTCCTTTAGAATAAAAATAGTTTCTTCCGATGATAAGAGCCAACGAATAGAATTCAAGGTAAAGGATTCAGGTATTGGGGTAGATGAAAATTTTAAGGAAAAAATATTTCAAAATTTTCATCAAGGTGATTTAACACTAAGTAAGAAATATACAGGTACAGGGTTAGGTCTTGCAATATCTAAGCAACTTGCCCTATCAATGAATGGTGATATATTTTTTGAAAGCACTGTTGGACAAGGCAGCACATTCTATTTTACTTGTGTATTTGAAAAAGTGAACAAAACAGATGACTCTACTAAAGAAAACAGGCAGAAAGAAAAATCTGAGTTTAATAAACTAGGACAGGATAAAGTCATTTTATGTGTTGAAGATAATTTAATTAATCAAGAGATTATGGAAGGCATCATTAGAAGTAAAGGGTATAAATATATTGCAGCCTATAATGGTGAAGAGGCTTTAAACATATTAAAAACTAATAAGATTGATATTATTTTAATGGATATACAAATGCCGGTGCTGAATGGTTTTGAGACAACTGAGATCATTCGAAATGGTGATGAAAGTATAAAACATATACCAATTATTGCTATGACTGCCTATGCAATGCGTGAGGATAAGGATAAATGCATCCAAATGGGGATGAACGACTATATATCAAAACCTTTTGATACAGAGGATCTTTATAGAATTCTTGATGTTCACTTAGGAAAATAGATTGTAGGGCAGCACTTATATACTGAGTGCTGTTTTTTATAGGCTAGGGAAGCTCTACTTTTGTATAAAAAGAACTTCCCTAGCCTACTTTCTTGTTTCTAAACAGTACAACTATGTCAAGAAAATATCATACTATGGGGGATTGTGTCAAATACAGAATTATGGTACAATTTACCTAACGAATGTACGGTAGATAAAAATACATAAAAATGGATTTTTTTAATTCTAGTTAAAGATTAAAATTAAGCTGATTTTACAATTATATAAGACCTATTATAGCCAACTGAGTTTAGAATTATTGGTATCAAATCTTAAACTTGGTTGGCTATAATGCTGAAAAAACGGGAATTGGGATAGAGAGGTGATCGGTATGATAAATGATACAAACGATAGGATAAGATATGTCGCATTTAAATTATTTTTGGAAAGAGGATATGAAGCAACGAATATAAGAGATATCTGTAAAGAAGTGAATATAAAAGCATCTTCATTATATTTTTACTATAATTCTAAAGAAGCGTTGTTCTTTAGTATCTATGAAGAGCTTTGGAGCGAGAAAATAAAGTATCTTAGTAACATAGAAGAATTAAAACAAAGCATTTCTTCTAAGTTAAAGTTTTATGATTTGTATATAAATACTATGAAATATTATACACAAAACATTGCGAATCTCAAATTTCTATTTAGATATCACCTTTTCCCACCAGAAGAAATATCCATTTCTATACGAGAAAGATTTAAGTTTTGGACAAATGAAGAAAATAAAATAGTATTGGCCATAGTTAACGAATGTATAGGTGAAAAAATACTAGATAGTAGTAGACTGCCTGAAAATTACCTGAAAGAATATAGAAGATTTGACAATTCACTATTAACTGAAATGATTATTTCAAATATAAAGATGAATTCTAAAGAACTTGATACTTTATGGTTAAAATTTTGGAATTGTACGATGCAGAATTGCTTGTAATAATAAAAAATTGCATTAATTTTGCCTAGCTATTTTATATCCTTAGCAGAAAAGACGGGAGAAATCCTTGCCATAGGGGAATGAATTTTAGAACATAAATCAAAGACAAAAAAACACTGATTTAATAAATGTGCTGATTGATAAATTATACAAAACAAAAAACAAGTTCCAAGCAGAGTAACATTATAAATAAGCAGGCGTGTGAGATACTTGAAAGCTATATAAAGAATTAATAAAAGGAGGATTTAAATGAAAAGTATTAAGACGAAATTACTGATTTATTTTTCTAGCGTAATTCTATTATCATGTATTTCTTTGGGGCTTATTTCCTTACAAAGAGCTAGTATCTCACTTACTGAAGCAGCAGAACAATCCTTGAGTTTACTTGTAATGGATGCAGCAAAATTAACAGAAAGTCGTATTGAAACTCAAAATAAGATATTAGAAATGATAGCAATGCGAGAAGATATTCAAAGCATGGATTGGAAGGTACAACAACCTATACTGCAAAATCAGGTTAAGAAGACGAATTTTCTTGATATTGCAGTAGTACAGCCTGATGGTACAGCCTACTATTCAAATGGAACAACGAGTCAATTAGGAGATAGAGAATACATAAAAAAAGCCTTAAATGGTGAAATAAATTTATCTGATTTAATAATTAGCAGTGTGACAAAAGAAATAGTTTTAATGCATGCCGTCCCCATAGAAAGAGATGGAAAAGTAGTAGGAGCACTTATAGGTCGTCGTAATGGAGAAGCCTTAAATGAAATTACAGATGACTCTGGTTTTGGTACCAGTGGGTATGCCTATATGATTAATATGAAAGGGACAGCGGTCGCCCACCCTGATAGAGACAGAGTATTAAATCAATGGAACCCGATTGAAGAAGTAAAAAGTGATAGAACGGTTGAATCAGTTGCAGCACTATTTGAAAAGATGATAAAAGAAAAAAGTGGTATAGGTAACTACTCTTTTCAGGGAAAAGACTTATATGCCGCTTATTCACCTGTTAGTGGAACCAATTGGATAATTGCCATTACAGCTGATAAAAATGAGGTATTGTCTGCGATTCCAACACTACAAAAAAGTATTATTATAGGTGTAGCAATCATTCTATTAATAAGCATTATTATTATTTATTTTACAGGTAATGCCATTGCAAACCCCATCATACAGGTAATAAAGCATTCGGGGGAAATAGCCAAACTAGACATAACACAAGATGTTCCAACAACTTTTATGAAAAAGAAAGATGAGATAGGAGATTTAGGAAGGGCTATACAAACCCTAACAAATAGTCTAAGAGAGGCAATAACGGAGATAAGTAATTCATCACAACAAGTCGCCGCTACATCAGAAGAATTGACAGCTTCTGCACAGCAATCCGCCACTGCCACAGAAGAAGTATCAATAACAGTAGGAGAGATAGCAAGAGGTGCTTCTGAGCAAGCCCGGAATACAGAAGGAGGCTCTACAAAGGCGGCTTTGCTAGGAGAGACTATTGAACAAGACCAGAGTCACATGAAAAAATTGAACATTGCTTCAAATAAGGTTGCAGAGGTTGTTGAAGAAGGGTTAAAAGAAATTGATAACCTAACTAAAATAACTGAAGAAAGCAGTGAAGCAACAAAGGAAATATATGAAGTTATATTAAAAACGAATGATAGTTCTAATAAAATTGGACAAGCAAGTAGTGTCATTGCATCCATTGCAGATCAGACTAATTTATTAGCCTTAAACGCTGCTATAGAAGCAGCAAGGGCGGGGGAAGCAGGGAGAGGATTTGCTGTAGTAGCAGAGGAAAACAGGAAGTTAGCAGAGCAATCATCAGCCTCTACAAAGGTTATAGATGAAATAGTTAATGAATTACAAAGAAATTCGCAAAATGCTGTGAAAACAATGGAAAGAGTATCTACTATATCAAAAGAACAAGCAGATCGCGTGATTAATGCTAAAGATAAATATATTTTAATAGCACAAGCAATGAAGGATGCAATAAAGGCCTTGAAACAATTAAATGCATCTGGGGAAGAGATGGAAAAGATGAAGAATGAGATACTTGACACTTTACAGAATCTTTCTGCTATTGCAGAAGAAAACTCTGCTGCTACTGAGCAAGTAACGGCAGCTATGCAGGAACAATCGGCTTCTATAGAAGAGATAGCAGGTGCCAGTGAAGGTCTGTCGAATTCAGCACAAAACTTACAATCAATCATTATGAAGTTTAAAGTTTAATAAATTATGATGACATCTTCAAAGTTAACTGCTTTCTTTATTGCACATAGGTAATATCCTATTTCTAAAACACTAAAATGACGGTAACTATAGGCATTACGTTTTAATACCTTGATGTCATTATTTATCCCCTCAGTATGACCATTAGTACAGAGTATAATGAATCTTTGGATTTACCTATTAGAAATTAGAAAAGCCTCATAGTGTAGAAGTAGATGACAAGAATAAGACGATATGCTATGATTAATTATAATATTCTAAATATATTATACAAACTTATAAATCATTCTATAGGTAATCAAATGGGAAAGTTAGGGGATGTTAAATGGCTAGTATTTTTATTATTAAGTCTAAAATGGTGGACCCAAAAGAGTGGTATGATAAAGAAATGGAAAATGATATACCCTGGGAATATGATGAGAATTTAAAAGCATACCATGCAGGAGATATATACTTATCTGTTAAAAATAACAGAGTTTCTTTTGAAGATCTATCTGAAGCAGAGTTCTTTGGGTGGGATATTGACACTTGGATTAAGCTCTCACAAGGGAATGAACTTCTCTATGGTTACTATAATGAAGACAACCTTGAAGCAGAGTTTGTACATATTAAGAAAGGAAAATGTATCAGAGATTACAGAGTATATGATGGAGAAGTTGAAACGGATGAAGGAGATACTCCAGAGTTTGAGGATTGGGTAGATGTGGCCACATTTGTAGATGAAGAGATGTTAGGCCATAAAGAATGAGAGTTGAGATAGCTAATTCTAGAAGAGATAACCTTGGAGAGTCTATATTATATTTTTATATCCCACAAGCCTTATGCTTGTGGGGTATTTTTATGTGTATCAGGATGGGCGTAGCCCAACTGATGGAAGACTTGAGTAGCTTCATCAAGGGAGAAGGGGATTAGTAAAATTAGCGTTTAAATAAGATTTGGGTAAAATGTTGTATGAAAAATTGAAAAATAATAATTTATTGTTGAAAATTGCTGAAATAAATGTAAAAATTTTGTTTACATTATGAATATTACTTATTGAATATTAATGCTAATATATTAGTACTAATATATTAGCATTAAATGTATAGCACCAAGTACGTCCAGTTTTTATTACGATTTTATAAAGAAGGAGGGAAGTGAGGGGAGCTGCAAGTAGTCGTACAAACAAATTTTATTTAATAAGAAGGGGAGATATTATGATTGATATTATCGCAGGTATTTTATTGTTAATAACATTTGTTGGACTTATTGTTTATTGTATGAAAGGTGGCAATCTACTTATTGGATTTATTTTAACTTCTATTGCTTGGTGTCTTATAGGTAGGATACCTATCGAAGTAGTAGTAACAGATATATTCCAAAATTCAGTTGCAAATTATGGTGGTACCATAGCTATTATTGTTTTTGGTGCGTGGTTTGGACGTGTACTTGTTGATACCGGAATTGCAGGCTATATCATAAAAAAGACAGTTGAACTAACAGGTGATAAGCCACTTATTACCACATTACTTCTTAGTATCGTTTGTTGTCTAATATTTACGAGTGCATTTGGTGTAGGTTCAGTTATGGCAATTGGTATGATCGTTTTACCCATCCTATTCTCTCTAGGTATTGACAAGAAAACAGCTGTTGGGGCTTATTTACTTGCTGTTTCAGGGGGAATGTATTTAAATATTGCTTATGTAAGTCAATTCTTTGCAGTATTTAAAAACATAAAATATGACAATCAGTATATTGAGTTTGGAGTTATTGCAACCGTTGTTCATATTATAGTAATGCTAGCATTTATTGTATTTAACTATATGAAAAATAAGAATGGGAATAAAGCACGTGCTTGGGCAGCAGCTACAAATTCAACACCTAAAGAAGGAAAAACCTTAAAATGGTATTGTGTAATTGTGCCATTCGTGCCTATTGTTATGGTTTCATTCTTTAAATTCCAGCCTGTACCAGCGTTTTTACTAGCAATTTTTATAGGATTACTATTCACTGGAAATTTAATCTCTTATAATTTAGCTGTAGAAAAGGTACAAAAGACACTCTATGATGGTGTTGCAGATAGTGGTCTTTTAATTGGTATGTTATATGGTGTGAATATATTCCAAGCAGCTGCTAAGCAAGTTGCCCCTATTTTACAAAATTTATTAGGCGGAATTATTCCAACAACACCTGTTGTTATTCTCATTGCTTTTTGTGTATTAGCACCTTTGGCATTGTTCCGTGGGCCACTCATGATTTGGGGCTCTGGTATTGCACTGCTTTCTATTTTCCAAGCTATGGGTGTATTTAGTGAACCCTTCTTATTTGCATTATTCTTAATTCCACCAGTTGCTATTGTTGCATCTGCTTGTCCAACACAATCATGGACTATGTGGGGCTTAAGCTATGCTAAGCTAGAACCAAAACAATATATCAAAACCAATCTCCCTTGGGGATGGATAATCCTTATTGTAGTAGAAGTGCTTGCCTTCGTAATGATTGGTAACGTTTAATAGCATTTTAATAAGTCGGTCTGCTGTAGGTAAAATCGGCAGACTGACTTTTTAAACTTATTTTAAAAAAATATAAAGGGAGGAAGATAATAATGGCTAATAGGGCAATACGCATAGGCATAGATGTTGGTGGTACCCATACAAAAGCGGTAGCAATAGATAATAATACAAATGCCATTGTAGGTAAAGGCTCAGTTATGACAACACATCATGATAAAAATGGCGTTGCTACAGGTGTTGTTCAAGCATTTAATAAGTGTCTTTCAGAAAATAACATAAAACCAGAAGAAGTCATATTTATAGCCCATAGTACAACTCAGGCAACAAATGCCTTATTGGAGGGGGATGTTGCTCGTGTAGGTGTTATTGGTATGAGTGGTGGAGGGTTTGAAAGTATTTTGGCTAAGAGGCAAACTAAAATTAAAGACATTGATTTGGGAACAGGTAAATTTATAGAGATTAAGCATAGTTTCATTAAGATTAAAGATATTAATCCTGAAAGTGTAAAAAACACTGTAAAGGAAATGGTTGACCAAGGTGCTGGAGTAATTGTTGCTAGTAAGGCCTTTGGTGTAGATAATATGAAAGAAGAACGGATTTTTGCAGAAGAAGCAGAAAGACAGAATATACCATGTACTGTAGCATCGGATATTACAAAGCTCTATGGTTTAACAACCCGTACACGTACAGCTGCACTAAATGCATCTATCTTACCCAAGATGCTAGATACGGCTAATTCTACGGAGCGAAGCGTTCGGTCTACAGGAATAAATGTACCACTTATGATTATGCGTGGTGATGGTGGTGTAATGGAAATAAATGAAATGAAAAAAAGGCCCATTCTAACCATGCTGTCTGGACCAGCTGCCAGTGTCATTGGTGCTTTAATGTATCTGCGTGCTTCTAATGGTATTTATTTTGAGGTGGGTGGAACCTCTACTAATGTTGGGGTTATAAAAAATGGACGACCTGCTGTAGATTACTCTATAATAGGCGGACATCGCACCTATGTAAATAGCCTTGATGTTCGTGTATTAGGTGTTGCAGGTGGGAGTATGGTACGTGCCAAAAAGGGTGCTGTTATAGATGTAGGTCCTCGTTCTGCCCATATTGCGGGTATGGGGTATGCATGTTTTACAGATACAGCTTTATTTGAAGGAGCAAAGCTGTACTATATCAAACCACGTGAGAATGACCCCAATGACTATGTGGCCATTCGGTTAAACAATGGTGAAAGTGTTACGATTACAAATACATGCGCCGCTAATGTACTGGGTATATTGGGTGAAGAGGATTATGCACGTGGTAATTATGAATCAAGCTACAAGGCTATGAAGCTATTAGCTGATGAAGTAGGCCTGTCTATTCAAGATACTGCTAAAGCCATACTGACAAAGTCTTGCGAAAAAATTATTCCTGTTATTGAGGATTTAATTACGAAGTATAAAATAGAGAGAGAACAAATTGTACTGGTTGGAGCAGGAGGCGGGGCAGGCACGCTATTAACCTTTACAGCAAATATGATGGATTTTAAATACCAGATTCCTGAGAATGCAGAAGTAATATCAT
Source organism: Bacillota bacterium (assembly GCA_023415525.1). Taxonomy (GTDB): domain Bacteria; phylum Bacillota; class Clostridia; order Lachnospirales; family Cellulosilyticaceae; genus Sporanaerobium. Next base: position 8,099 of record JAEZKI010000317.1, read on the forward strand.
CCATAGGTGTTGCATTAGCTATGGTCCGTGAAATGGTAGAACGTACAATACCTAACCCAACTGCAAAGGATATTGCAGAACTTAAAAAGGAAGCAAAGGAGCTTGCTATAAACAGTGGTGCAATGGAGGATAGCCTAGAAATATATGTAGAAATAGATGATCAGGCTCAAAAGGTTACGGCTATTGCCATGGGCTCTACTGAAGTAAAGACAACCGATTTAATGAAAAATTGTGATGAAGCTGAAGCTATTGAAATCGCAGCTGAATCAATAGGTGTGGATAAAGATCAGGTTACAGTAGCTGCTACAAACGGTATGATTTTTGTAGTGAATCATACGAATAATGGGAAAAGTCCTGTTAGAGTTATTGATAAAAAAGGATTTATAAAAGTGCAGCGAGCAAATGCTCTTGTGAACACCACCACCATGGAAGAGGTTCATGATACACTTAAGAAGATGTGGGATAGTGCAAGTAATTTTTCAAGTGAAGTTCGTATAAATCCAGATGTTTACGTTGTTGCTGGTTCCCGTGTAATAGACTACTCAGGCATACCTGAATTTCTTCAAGTTTCAGGGCTAATCGAAGCAGAATTATGCGACTGTAAGCCCTCCGATCAACTCATTCTCGTACTAGCACGAAATGAGCTATAATAGGGAGAATAGTTCTATGCCTAATGACTTAAGGAGTGATGTATTAAAAGTACTTACGTATAG
>JAEZKI010000394.1 GCA_023415525.1 Bacillota bacterium
AGGTAAGGTTGCATTGGTCCTTTACTTAGCAGCATTATGGGGAGGAAAAAAGAAGGTAGGGGTAATAGAGGTGGTAAAAGGCTCTTTGGTAGCTCTTTTAGCCCTGGGTTGTTTAGTCATCCAAAGAGACTTAGGCGCTGCTCTATTATATTATATGACCTATTTAATTTTACTTTTATTGGCTACAGGAAGACTTTTATTACCTCTTTTAGGTTTAGGCTTAGGAGGGATAGGAGGAACCCTAGGCTATTTTCTGTTTTCCCATGTACGTGTGCGTGTGGAGGCATGGCAAGATCCTTGGCGAGATATTACAGGTTCAGGGTATCAGGTGGTTCAAGGCCTTTTTGCTATGGGGACTTGGGGATGGCTAGGGAGTGGTCTCACCCGAGGGACACCTGGTGTCATTCCCTTTGCTTCCACGGACTATATTTTTCCTGCTGTATGTGAGGAGTTTGGAAATCTAATGGGTTTAGTCTTGTTATTTTGTTATTTAGGCATTATCTTGCAAACCTTACGTATTGTTAGAGAACAAAAGCAACGCTTTTACTTATTGTTAGCTCTAGGAATTGGGGCGCTCTTTACATGGCAAATTTTTATTATTTTAGGAGGGGTTTTAAAGATTATTCCTCTTACAGGTATTACGACACCTTTTATGAGCGCAGGAGGTTCTTCTCTTGTTGTAAGTTTTGGGATGATAGGACTTCTTAGTTATCTGGCTTATGAAGGGGACAACCTAAAGGAAGAAAGGGAGGTTTAAGATGGCGAAAAAAAAAGAATCAGGTTCCTTTGAACCCCTTCGAGAGAATGCAAGAATCTATCAAAAAAGTCGTCCCTCAAAAAGAAGAAAGCCTACCCTTAAAAAGCCGGTATCTTCTGAGGAAGGAGAAAAGGGGCCGATTGCTCCATATATGGGGTTGGTAGGGTTTATTTATATCAGTCTATTCCTTGTATTAATAGGTTATTTTGCCTATTTTACGGGTTTTAAACAAAAACAAATTTCTGTGCATCCTTATAACAAACGGCTTAATGTGATGGAGGAAGAGGTTATAAGAGGTGATATATATGATGCTAATAAGGAGCTTCTAGCTACCATAAAAGATGGGAGACGTTATTATCCTAAAGGTAGTCTTTATGCCCATGCTGTAGGCTATGCACAAATGGGGAAGACGGGTATAGAAGCCATAGCTAATACGGAACTTCTCTATCCTAATTATTCTTTATCGGCTCTTTTTAAAAATGCTTTTCAAAATAAAAAATTTGAAGGACGAGATATTGTACTCACACTCGATAATCGGTACCAAGAGGCAATTGCTCAGGCATTAGGCGATTACAAAGGAGGCGTTGTAGTACTTAATCCTTCTACAGGCCAAATTAAAGCCATGTATTCAAGTCCTACTTTTGACCCTAATAATTTAGAGGAAAATTGGGAAAAACTAAGACAGGATACAGAAAGTTCACCCCTCGTTAACCGTACAACCAATGGTTTATACCCGCCAGGTTCTATTTTTAAAACCATTACAGCCCTTACTTTTTTGGAACAAAAGGGAGAAGCAGCTTATCTTTTAAAACATAACTGTACAGGCGAAATAAAAGGTGAAGATTATACTATTCAATGTTATAATAAAACCAAACATGGAGAAGTTGGTTTAGAAAAAGCTTTTGCCACCTCTTGTAATGCTTATTTTATTAAACTCACTCAAGAGATAACCACTCAAAGCTTAAGAACTATGGCTGAAAAGTGTGGATTTAACCAGCTACTTGCTTTTGATATGGACCATGTCATGACCAAATATCAACTCTTGGAAAGTGATACAGCTTTTGATAAGGCTGCAACCTATATTGGGCAAGGTAAAACCCTAACGAATCCACTCCATATGGCCATGTTAGCTGGTGCCATTAGTTATGATGGTGTTTTGATGAAACCTTATCTTTTGGATCATTCAGTGGATAAAAGTGGAAATCAAAAAATGAAAGTTCTCCCCAAGTATGGCTCAGTTATGCTAGAAGAGCATCTGGCTAAAGAAATGCAAGAGCTTATGGTAAAGGTTGTAGAGGAAGGAACAGGGCGTAAATTGGCACGTGAAAATTTACGAGTAGGGGGAAAGACAGGAACAGCTGAAAATGAAACAGGAAAAGATCATTCTTGGTTTATGGGTTTTGCACAAGATAAAGAAGGTCAGAAGGAATCCATTGCTTTTGCGGTATTAGTAGAAAATGGTGGCCAAGAGGGTAAAGCGGTGGAAGTTACTCAAAAGATATTAAAGGTTTATGAAGCCATAGAAAAAGAGTAAAATGTAAAAGGTAAAGAGGAATGCCTATGATTAAAATGGTAAGCTGTGGAGGAGTTGTCGTCCATAAAGGAAAGATGCTTCTACTTTATAAGGATTATAAACAAAAATATGTAGGATGGGTTCTTCCTAAAGGAACAGTAGAACCAGGTGAGACCCATCAAGCAACTGCCCTTCGAGAAGTAAGAGAAGAGACAGGGGTAGAGGCACGTATTATTAAGTTTATTGGCTCTAGCGAATATACCTTTCAAGGCCATGAAGACCGTATTTGTAAAACGGTTCACTGGTATTTAATGTTAGCGGATAGTTTTTACTGTAAACCGCAACGCGAAGAGTACTTTATTGAAGCGGGGTATTATAAATACTATGAGGCCTATCACCTTTTAAAGTTTAGTGATGAACGTTATATCCTTAAAAAAGCTTTCCGTTTATACAATGAATACCGTGGGCTTCGTCGTTTTTAGAGAGTTGGCAAGATGGACAATTTTCTTTGAGGTTAACAAAGAAAATCGCTAATCTTGCCAACTCTTATTTTAAGAGAAGATAAGCTTTCTTTAGAAGTTACAGGCTTGTAAAAAGGGGTTTCTGTCTTTTGGCATTGAATATTCTAAAGGGAGGTGCTAAAATAATGACAGGAAAAAATGTCGAGGAGAACAACTAGTGATGACCAATATAAGAGTATTATTAGTAGGATTTTATAATGAAAAAGCATTAGGTGTACGT
>JAEZKI010000468.1 GCA_023415525.1 Bacillota bacterium
ATTCTATATATATTTTTAGAAAGGGTGATTAAAATATTTTATTCTTTAAAAAACAGCTACTATCTCTTTTTAACCTTAACTCTAAGCTTAGGGACCTCCTCTACTCATTTTCTTCATACATCTCCCACTGCTAAAACGTCTTCTAATGTCCGCAAGAATTTGAGTTATTCAAGCAAACTACCAGGTTACGAGCTTCTGCCTACTTGGGTTTCTTCACAAATCAACAACCGGCATTCCTTTCTATACATGGATTCAAATCCTGATGGTAGCTTTTCCATACGTTTTACTGATACCATCCCTCATGATGCCTTCTTCTCCTGTAACGTCAACGGACAAGATACCACGATTACTTCTGTCTCTTTTACCTGTGAATTACATGATTTGCTTTATGAAACTCCTCCTAATTCTGCCACTAATTCTGAGTCATTCAAGCTGAGCTGTGAAATATTGCAAGATTCACTTGATGTCATAGCTGACCTACTTGACCAACCCTTTACATTAACTGATAAAGAGAAAAATGCTATTATTCAGGCTGCTATTAATCAAGTACCTTTTACATTGCAAAAGGAAGGCTTCAGCTTAGAGCTTACAAATCCTGACTCTTGGTATTGCCCTACTTGGGCACGCTTCAATCTAACGCTAGCTACGAGCAACCAAGTCAATATAGAAGAAACCATGGCCCCCTTCCCTAATGAAAATTCTATTCTAAAAATCTATAATCAACTAGGTATTGGCCCTACAGAAATTTCAAGACATATTACAACTATGCTTGACCCTGATGGCATAGATACTTACTACACTTTTAGCAAAACACCTACCACCGTTGATGCACCTTATTTGACTGACTTTAACATTCATTACCTAACAACTCTGTCCAAGGACGCACCACAATCAAATAGAATTTTCTATGTGGCTCACTTCGATATCCCCAAATCCTATTTCTCTAATGCTCCAGACAAAACACTTACTCAGATTAAACAAGAGGTTCTTACCTTACAAGCAGCCACATCTACCACTCCTAGTAAAAAAGATTTAGCCCAATCTCTGATTTTCATTAGGAAATGGGAAAAGAAAAACATAAGGCAAGATGATTATAGCCCTGAATCAACCCCTTTGAAATTTGATATATTCCCTGATAATGCGATAAACAACCTGCTTTATTATCCTGACACAATGCCTCGTGACTATACTTTGAAAGACTATCCCCCTTATATTGTTTACGTTGAATCTTACACTCCAGATGATGATATTCAGATTACCTTTTGTTGGCATTAAAGAGCAAGTTCTCTTCTTTGCCCTTTATACAACTCTCTCTTTCAGACATATAGGCTATGCCCACATGAGCTTTAGATGAATCACAAATTTTTATTAATATTTTAAATATTATGTAATTTATGTATGTAATATATTACTTTATTTACGGAGGAAAATACATGAAAAGAAAGCAATGGTTATTAATAGTAGTTCTAGTAGTAGGGAGTTTTTCGAGTTGTGTATCAGCTAATACATTATCCAATCAACCAGCTGACACCACAAAAGTAGGAAAAGAGATACAAGGTGCAGCAGTCCCTGTAACTGAGACAGAGTGGATTTATTATATTGAAGGGGATACCAATAAATTGATGCGATTGAATAGAACGACCAATAAAAAAGAAAAAATTCTTACTAATGTTAGCTACTACCATCTATGTGGAGATAAGCTTTTTTATACACCATGCATAGATTGGGATGTCCCCAATGTTAAAGGAGTTGACGCCTCTATTGGCTCTCTTTATGTTTCTGATTTAGACGGTAAAAATCCACAACTTATTGCAGGAAAAGATAAACCTGTCATGCCAGTAAATAAATTAGAAGTTGGAGAGTATATAGCTTACACGCCTACAACAGTAGAAGGGGACTGGTTATATTTTATAATGGCTTATGGCGTAATAGCCGGTGATGGTTGTTCTTATAGTATGTATCGCTATCATTTAAATGACGGAAAGACAGAGTTATTATTCAAATCCAATACGCCTTTGGATCAATACTATATAGGTCATGACAAAATGATAATTGACAACATATCCTCACACTTTAGTGTAGGAAATATGATTATGATAGACCTTACTACTAAAAATGAGCGCATTTTATCAAAAGAAACTGGTTATTTAGGCTGTATTAATGATAAGCTCTATTATGTTACCTCTGAGTCCAACTCACTCCCCTTTAATGACTGCTATAATATGGATTTATATGAATTAGACCTTGCAACCGACAAACACACTCAACTTACAAAGGATATACCATGGCATGATTATCATTCGCTAGGTCTATTAAAGAATGATATCGCCTACTGTATCACTTCATTAGATAACGATCGTTCTACAGTCCTTACCTATAATCTGACTACAAAAGAAAGACATGAAGAAACTATGGATACTAAAAAAGTAGATGAAGAAATACTAGAATCAACGACTTTCCATATAGGCCAAGAAACCTATCAATTCCTTCCAACCCAGGATTTT
>JAEZKI010000491.1 GCA_023415525.1 Bacillota bacterium
ACTTTAAGCATAAAATTATTTATTATGAAGCTTCTAGAGGCTGTCCATTTAACTGTCAATACTGTCTTTCTTCTGTTGAAAAGGGAGTTCGTTTTGTACCTCTAGAAAAAGTAAAGGCTCATCTACAGTTCTTTCTTGAAAGACATGTTCAGCAAGTAAAATTTGTGGATCGCACCTTTAATACACGAAAGGAATATGCCAAAGCTATCTGGTCCTTTCTAATTGAACAGGATAATGGAGAAACCAATTTTCACTTTGAGATTGCAGCTGAACTTTTAACTGATGATTTATTAGAAATATTAAAAGAGGCTCGTTCTGGTCTTATTCAGTTTGAAATAGGTGTTCAATCGACCAACCTAAAAGTGTTAGACATTATCCAACGTAAAATGCCTTTCGAGGATATACGTAAGGTAGTTCTTAAGGTTAAAAAACTTGGAAACATTCATCAACATTTAGATTTAATTGCAGGATTACCAGAAGAAGATTATAAATCCTTTGGCCGTTCTTTTGATGAGGTGATTTCTGTAAGACCCGAGCAATTTCAATTAGGCTTTTTAAAAGTACTTAAGGGCTCCGGATTAAGGCAAAATGCTCAAAAGTATGGGCTTATTTATAAAGATGAACCGCCTTATGAAATCCTATATACAAAGGTTTTAAATTTTGAGGAAATGATTCGTCTCCATAGAATAGAAGAGTGTGTTGAACGCTATTATAATAGTCAACGCTTTCATTTAGCTTTGGATTATCTATTTACAGTTTATAGTAGTCCCTTTAGCTTTTTTGAACGTCTTTCTCTTTTTTGGGAAGCAAAAGGCTATCATTTAATAGAGCATAACAAATTAGCCTATTCTACTAAACTTATTGAATTTTGTAAAGAAGAGCAACGTGTTCCTATTGAAGCCATACAAGATTGCTTAAAATGGGATTATCTTTCAAAAGAATATATAAGTGAAATACCTAAAGAATGGCAAAGTGTGGAGCAAGCCCCTTATAAAGAATCCATCAATGCCTTATTGAAAGATGATACTTGGGTAAAAGATAAGCTTCCTCACCTTCTATCAGCTATTCCAAGGCAACGTTTTCGTCATACACGAGTAGAATATTTTAAATATGATGTGGCTTATGCCGCAAGTCAAGGGATTCATCCGCAACTTGAAAAACAGCCTAGTCCCATTGGAATTTTATTTGATTATTCTCAAAAACATGTCTCAACTCTACGACTTACTTAAAGGAGCAACCCATGAAACAATCTGAACAAATTAAAAATATACTAAATACATTAGATACTTACTATCCTAAAGAGGTGGTTTGCTATTTGAATCATGAAACACCCTGGCAACTTTTAGTTGCTACTATTTTAAGCGCTCAATGTACAGATGATAGGGTTAATCTTGTTACGCCTCAGCTTTTTAAAAAATACCCCTCTGTCGAAGCTTTTGCTGAGGCAAATTTGCAGGATTTAGAAGAAGCTATTCGCAGTACAGGCTTTTACAAAAATAAGGCTAAAAATATTTTGGCTTGTGCCCAAAAACTGATAGCTAAGTATCAAGGGGAAGTACCTTCCAACATAGAGGACTTAGTAACACTTGCTGGAGTAGGGCGTAAGACGGCTAATGTTATTCGCGGGAATATCTTTAAGATACCCAGTATAGTCGTCGATACCCATGTTAAACGTATTACCATTCGTTGGGGACTTACTCTAAGTGAAGACCCTGTTCAAATTGAAAAAGACCTTATGGTTCTTTTACCTGAGGAACATTGGATTCGCTATAACACGCAGGTGATTGCACATGGACGTACTATTTGTACGGCACGTGGTCCTAAATGTCCAGAGTGTATGTTTCTAGCCAATTGTCCTTTTGGTTTAACTAGATTATTAGAACGTTGTCCTACAGAGGCTCATAGGGCCCTTGAAAACGGCCATATGTATTAGTCATATCATTTCATCTTATAGTAAAGAGGTCCCTATAAAATAAATGCTGAGCGTCTATTTTATAGGGACCTCTTCTTAAGAAATCAATTTTTTTTGAATTTAGAGGATTTATTAGGATGAGTTGTAGCATAGTCTTTTAAAATATCTTGATAAAAAGTATAGGCATTATGTCCAAATACTTCAGCTGATAAAGGTTTTACAGAATGTACGGCATTTTCACCAAGTTGCTTGCAAAGAGCAGGCTGGCTTAAAAGCTCATATAAGATAGTCCCCAGTTCTTCAATGGTATTAAAGAGTCTGCCGTTATAATGATCTCTTACAAGTCCAGCAATACTTTCATCATCTTTTGCAATAATAGGAAGAGAAGCAGCCATGGCCTCTGCAAAAGTAAGTCCCTGTGTTTCCGAAATAGAAGCGCTGACAAAGACATCGCCAATTTGATAAAATTTGCCGATATTAGACCAAGGTTGCATACCCGTAAAAATAACAGATTGACGAACACCAAGGTGATTAGCCAGTTCTTCTAATTCTAACCGAGCAGGTCCATCTCCAACGATAACTAGTTTAGCTTGAGGCATTTTCACAAGAAGGTAGGGAAGGGCCTTAATGACTACATCGATACTTTTTTCTTTAGCCACACGTCCAACAAAAAGAATAATAGGTGCATCAAAAGGAATGTCAAAAACTTGTTTTAAATTAGTAATCTCATCAGGAGCATAGCTTTTTTTATCAAAAGGTGTAAAATCAATACCTGTAGGAATGATACGAATAGGTGTTTTAACGCCATAATTTTTTAGAAGACGCTCAGTCTTTTTAGTCGGTGCAACAACACCATCTACACCATTGCAAAAAGATTTACTATATTTGCGAGCTATTTTAGGTGAAAATTCAATTCCTTTGGAAATGTAATGCATGTATTCCTCATACATGGTGTGATAGGTATGTACAATAGGAATACCCAGACGCTTTGCTACTAATTTAGCAAATATACCTAGTGAAAACTCTGTTTGAGATAAAACAATGTCTAATTTTAAACGTTTTATTTTTCTAAGCATACTGTTGGAATAAAGAATACCTACACGATGATCTTTTAGAAAAATAAAAGGTAAGCTTGCTAAGCGATAGACATCTTTCGTATTCTTTTCCGCATCTGGATGGGTAATGGTAAAGACATATACATTATGCCCTTGCTTACGTAGTTCTTTTTCAAGGGTTACTATGGAACTTACAACCCCATTAACTTGAGGAGTATATGTATCTGAAAAAATACCAATATTCATTGACTACCATCTCTCTTTCATTTTAATTTACTTGTAAACTCTCTAATTCTCTCATAACCTTTTTGAGATAGGGGGAATCTTTAAAGTGCATTTGTACTAAAGAAATAAGTTGCTGTAGTGCCTCTTGGTCCTGTTCCAGTTTATAAAGACGTCCTAATGTTATATAGGCTCTAGAATAGTCACACTCGTAACTTATAGCTAATTCTAAGACTTTCCTTGCTTCCTGGATATAGTTTTTTTCAAATAATATAGTACCATACTTTATTAGAATGTCCATAAAAGTGTCATAATTTTTTTCAAAGGTAATCAGTTCTTCCAAGTGATTAATACCATATTCTTCTTTAAGTTGGGTATTACTTTTCCCTTTTAATTTAACTAATGGCAGTTTAATAAAAGTCATAAGTTTATCATATACTCGTAGACACTCTGGGTCCACACAAGAAGGAATAGCTTCTTTAGGTATACGAATAAAAAGTGTCTCGGGTAGAGAACCTCTTTTAACCTGGGAGGCTCTTTGTTCTCTTTCTATAAAATCATTTATCCCCTTTTTAGAAGAGTAAGAGGAAGAAGTTATTTTATGGCGAAGTGTTATAAAAAAGGTAATAATCCCCAATACTAATAAAAGAATAGGAACTAAGCTTTTTCCATCAAACATAGTGTGCCACCTTTCATTACATTTTATTTAGATTATATTATACTTTTTATTTATTGAAAAGGCTAGGTTATGCTATAATAATGAACGTAAACTTTAAACTAAGGAAGTTAGATAATGAACTTAAATGAAAATCAACAGCAGGCTGTTACTTGTCCCTTGGGTACCACCATAGTCATTGCTGGACCAGGGTCAGGAAAAACTCAAGTTATTATACAACGCTTAAACTATATGATGACACAACTACATTGTGCTCCTCATCATATTCTGGTCGTTACTTTTAGTAAATTAGCTGCCCAAGAGATGCAAGAACGCTTTATCCATACTTATGGTCAATTTCCTATTACCTTTGGAACATTACACAGTGTTTTTTATCGTATTCTAAGGCAGTATGATCCCCTACGCTTTGATCTTTCCAACTTATTAAGTGAGGAAGAAAAAAAGAAGGTCATTCAAAAGCTTTATTTAGATTTAAATGTAGAGGAATATGAAGATTTTGTTGAAGAATTTTTAAGGCATCTTACTCTCATGAAAAATCAATTAATTGAAGCCAAACACTATTACCCAGATGGACTTTCACAGGAGCTCTTTTTAAAACTTTATAGTGCCTATGAATATTATAAAGAACGCCATAGTCAATTCGACTTTGATGATATGCTAGTAGAATGTCATGCTCTCCTTAAGCATGAGCCTTCTATCTTAAATAGAGTACGTCAACGTTACAAATATTTGCTCATTGATGAATTTCAAGATATTAATGTGGCCCAATTTGAGATTATTAAGCTCATAGTAGGAGAGGAGCCACAGCTTTTTGTGGTGGGTGATGATGACCAAAGTATTTATAAGTTTAGAGGTTCCAAACCCGAATTTTTATTAGACTTTAAGAAATACTTTATAGAGGCACATGAAATTTATCTCTCTGTTAATTATCGGTGTTCAGGTCATATCGTAGCCTATAGCTCTGCCCTTATTGAAGCCAATAAGTCCCGCTATCATAAGACACTTACAACGCCTCAGCCTTTAGGACCACTGCCGCAAATTATTTCTTGCAAAGATAGTAAGGAACAAGCACAAAGGATATTAAACCAGATTATTCTCTATAAAGGACAGGGACAACCTTTAAAAGATATGGCCATTATTTATCGTACCAATTTGGCTGCACGCCCTATGGTAGAAGCGCTACTTCAAGCTAATATTGCCTTCTGCTTAAGAGATGGTATGATGACCCTATATGATCAATGGGTAACGCAAGATATTTTA
>JAEZKI010000013.1 GCA_023415525.1 Bacillota bacterium
CTCCTATCTCGTCATGAAGTTCTGTAGGGAAAGGTCCCTTACCTACTCGCGTAATATATCCCTTCATAACACCTATACATTCATCAATCATTGTAGGTCCAATACCTGCACCAATACAAGCGCCACCTGTTATAGGATGAGAAGAAGTTACATAAGGATAGGTTCCAAGGTCTAAATCAAGAAGTGTTCCTTGAGCGCCTTCAAATAATACTTCTTTTCCTTCTTTAATGGCCTCATAAACAGTAACTGTTGTATCCTCTACATACTGCTTTAAACGTTCTGCATATTTTCTATAAGTTGCAATAATCTCTTCAGCATTAAATTGTACCTCTTGATTGTAAACATATTTAAGCATGGCATTTTTTATTTTAACATTTTCTCTTACTTTTTGAGAAAAAACTTCTTCATGATATAAATCACATACACGAATACCTGAACGTTCTGCCTTATCCATATAGCAAGGGCCAATCCCTTTCATGGTTGTCCCAATATCTTTACCTTCTTTTGCTGAAAGCTCTTCTTTCGCTTTATCAAGCGCCTTATGATAAGGCATAACAAGATGGGCTCTTGAGCTTAACTGTAGGGTACTTACATCTATTCCTTTGGCAATTAGTCCATCTATTTCACCTAAAATTCCTTCTGGGTCGATTACTACACCATTGCCTACTACGCACTTTTTGCCTGTATATAATATGCCAGAAGGTATAAGTTGGAATTTATAAACGTCTCCATCCACTGCTACAGTATGCCCTGCATTGTTACCTCCTTGGCAACGTACAACTACATCTGCTTTCTCAGATAAAATATCTATGATTTTTGCTTTTCCTTCGTCTCCCCATTGTGCACCTATTATAACTTTAGTTGGCATGGCTTACACGTCCTTTCATATCATTAAAGTCATTTGATTTTGAAACATGTCTATCATAGCAAATTATTGCCTATAAATCAATAGATAACCCGAATATTTATTGTTTTAATTAAAAAAATGTTCACAATCTATTTTTCTATATCTATCTCTCTTCTTTATTAATAAGTTGACAAGCCCCCCTGCCTATTGTTATGTTAATGATACACTTATTTTAATCAAACTACTTCTATAATTATTTTTTTAAATTTCTTTATAGATAATGTAATAAATTAATTAGTATTAACTCAAACTAAATTTATTGACAGTCTGAAGATGCTCCTTCAGTATGTACAATGCAGGAGGTAACCTTATGGAAAAAAAAATTTACGTTTTTGGTCATATTAATCCTGATACAGACTCTATCTGTTCTGCCATTTCCTATGCGCATCTAAAACGTGCACTAGGTACTCCCAATGTAGTAGCTGCTCGTTTGGGAAAAATTAGTAAAGAAACACAATTTGCCCTTGATTACTTCAATGTCGAGTCTCCTTTATTTATTGACAACATTAAACCTCAAGTAGGAGATATGGATTTTTATGCTATTCCTCCTATCTACTTAGCTGACTCTGTGAAAAAGGCTTGGGATATCATGACCTCTCACAAAAGACAAATGGTTCCAGTGCTTTATCATGATCAAAAGTTAGCAGGTGTTGTGTCTATTTCTGATATCGCCAAAACTTATATTGGTCTTACTGATGGTAGCGTATTAAAGAAGCATAAAACACCCTTTGTCAATATTCCAGCTGTTTTAAATGGAAAAATCGTAAGAGGTACTTATCCTTCTGCTTATGTTTTAGGAGACGTTTATGCCACAGCTTCTATGTCAGAAGATGTGCGGCTGAATGAAACAGATATTGTCATTGCAGGAAGTAATAAAGTGCATATTGATTTAGCCCTTCATTCTGGTGCTGGTTGTGTTATTATTACGGATCAAAACATGGACTTATTACAGCTCGATTTATCAGATGAGACAGAATGTGCCATCATATGTACAGGTTTCTCCTTTTTTGAAACCATTAAATTGATTTCTCAGAGTATTTCTGTTAAAAATCTTATTGCCAATCAAAATGTGGTCTATTTTCAAACAGATGATCGCCTAGATGAAGTTAAAGAGGTAATGTTAGATACTGCCCATCGCCATTTTCCTATATTAGATGAAGAAGGTAAGGTAAAAGGTGTTATTTCAAAAAGGCATCTCATTGATATTCGTAAAAAACAAGTTATCCTTGTGGACCATAATGAAAAAACCCAAAGCGTAGCTGGCATTGAGCAAGCCGAAATACTAGAAATTATTGACCATCATCGCATTGCAAATATTGATACAGGAACACCTGTTTACTTACGGGCAGAACCTGTAGGTTGTACAAGTACCATTATCGGCAAGATGTATGAGATGTACAATATTATGCCTCCCAAGCAAATTGCAGGACTTATGTTAAGTGCTATTTTATCAGATACTCTTATTTTTAAATCTCCAACTTGTACACCTGATGACGTCCGTATAGCTAAAAAACTAGCTCAAATTGCAGAAGTCGACCTCTATGAATATGGTAGAGATTTACTTATTGCAGGTTCTTCTTTACAAGGTGTATCTGCCTCTGAGCTTCTTTATATCGATAAAAAGAATTTTACTTTGGGTAAATATAATATCTGCGTTTCTCAAGTTAATACAGGGGACTTTAAAAGCCTATACTCTCTTAAAGC
>JAEZKI010000218.1 GCA_023415525.1 Bacillota bacterium
CTCAATTCCTAAAGTCTGATCGCTCCACAAAATACCTCCCTCATATTCTGCTCTATAAAAATGGGTGCACTTATAGTTAAAAATGACTTTATCTGATAAGACTAAAAAGCCATGAGCAAACCCCTCTGGAATATAAAGCTGCATCTTATTCTCCTCGGATAAAATAAAGCCTTCCCACTTACCAAAAGTAGGTGAATCTTTTCTAAGGTCCACGGCTACATCAAATAATTCTCCCTTCACAACTCTTACCAGCTTTCCTTGTGGCTTGATGCGTTGGAAATGAAGACCTCTTAATACATTTTTTCTTGAGCAGGACTCATTATCTTGAACAAAGTCTACTTTTATTCCAGCTTCCTCAAAGGCTTTTTTATTATAACTTTCTAAAAAATAACCCCTTGTATCCTCAAATACTTGGGTTTTTATCTGAAATAAATCAGGTAGTGTTGTTGAAATAAACTGGAATTTTGCCATTTATCTCTCCCCTTCTACTAAGTTTCTAAGATACTCCCCATACTTCGTCTTATTCATGGTGTCTGCAAGCTTTAGAAGCTGCTTCTTATCAATAAATCCCTTTCTATAGGCTACCTCTTCTATGCAGCCAATGGCTATCCCCTGTCGTTTTTGAGTTGTCTCCACAAAATTAGCTGCTTCAAGGAGTGCTTCAGGTGTCCCTGTATCTAACCATATCGTATCTCCATCTAATAATTTCACCTTTAAACTACCTCGTTCAAGGTAAGTCTTATTTACATCTGTAATCTCTAGTTCTCCTCTTAATGATGGTTTTAACGCTTTTGCAATAAAACTAACATCACTGGGGTAAAAATAAAGACCTGGAACTGCATAAGAAGATTTAGGACACTTCGGTTTTTCCTCTAAGGTGATTACTTTCCCTTCATCATTAAAGGTGACCACACCAAAGTTCTCTGGATTTTGTACTTTGTACGCAAATAGTAAGGCTTTTCCTTCCTGCTGTACTACTTTCTCTAAATTTTTTTCAAACTCTTGACCATAAAATACATTATCTCCTAGTATTAAGCAGACGTGTTCCTTTCCTATAAAAGTTTCCCCAATTATAAAGGCTTCTGCAATCCCCCTAGGACTAGCCTGCATGGCATAGCTTAGGGAAAGTCCATAACGCCTGCCATCTCCTAGTAAATTTTTAAACCCTTTTAAATCCCGTTTAGAGGATATGATTAAGATTTCTCTTATTCTTGCCTGCATCAACGTAGATAGTGGATAATAAATCATGGGTTTATCATAAATAGGTAGAATTTGCTTAGACAAACTTTGAGTTAAGGGGAGTAGTCTACTCCCCATTCCTCCTGCCAGTAAAATCCCTTTCATTGTCCGTCCCCCTCTTTAACTACAAATAATCTTTAAATACTTCTTGGAAAGTATCGGCTCCAGCTTGAGGAGAAAATTTTTGACTTACCTCATTATAGGCGTTCTCTGCAATACTCTCTCGTAGGCCTTGATCCATAATAAGCCTCTCTATCTGTTGTATCCAGGCTCCTTGTGTTGTATCTGCTAATAATCCATTTACCCCTGGATTGATAATATATCTATAAAGAGGGATATCTGAATAAACCGTAGCAATCCCAAACCGACTATACTCCAAAAATTTGTTGTAATACTTACAATTATAGAAGAGTGTATTGGGTAAAAAAGCAAGGCCTATATTCCATCTTCTTTTCTCCATTAACCTCTCATAGTTTTCATAATCCGTATAATGATAAAGAACAGCCTCAACTTCTGTAGCAAAAGAGCAGGGGGGACCACAGATTTCAAATTGAATAATCTCTTTATATTTTTTATACAGCGCTAAAAACATTTCTTTCTTTTCTTCTAAAAAAGGGGCATAGTCAAGGCCACCTGCAAAACCAATAAGAATTTTTTCTCTTTTCTCAATGCCATTACGCTTTTTGGGGATACCTACCGTAGGATGTAAGGTATAGATAGTGCTATTGTACTTCTCTTTGCACACTTCCCCTAACCATGGGCTACAAGTGATGGTGGCCGAACTGTTTTTAATATAGTAAGCCATTAATTCCTTTTTGGCCTGATCATAATAACTATGAGCAATCACGTTTTCTGGAATAGCAAATAATGCATCATCTACATAGTAAAGGCAAGCTTTTTTCTGAGCTAAGGTTTTTTCAAAGGCTTCCTTCATCTCCTCTTCCGCTAATCTAACAAACATCACTGCATCTGCCCAATCTACTTCTTGCAGAGCATTGCGATGATTGGCTAACTTAAACTCTAGTTTACCTTGCTTCTTTAATTCTTCTAATGTATTAACAAGCCCTACTTTTAAACTGGAATTGAATAAATTTTTTACAACAATAAGCCATTTCTTTGGTTGCTTTTTTTGAAGTTGACCTTCTACTGTTTCCTCTTTACAAGCCTTAGCTGGCAGCTTAGCTACTTCTTTTAAAAATTCAATCCATACCTTCATCACTTGTGCGAGATCATATTTTTCTTCCCAACGCTTTCTCCCCTCTATTCCCATTTTTCTAAGAAGCTGTGGTTCCGCAATAAACCTTTCTAGCTTTTCGGCTAACTCCCTTGAAGCGTTGGATTCTATTAATAATCCTGTCACCCCATCTACAATAATTTCTTCAGGTCCCCCACATTTAGTACTTATGACAGGACGATAATGAGACATAGCTTCTATCACAGTTGCTCCAAAAGTCTCTAGTTTTGAAGTCACTAATACCACCTGGCAACTCTCTATAAGTTTGTCAATGTTCTCCTCATAAGGGTGAATAATAATACAAGTTTCTAGTTCTTGCTTAAGAATTTCACTCTCCATCCAATTTTTATAGGTGTTATCCCCATGAACACCATAGATGTGAAATACAACCTTCTTCTCTTTTTTCTTGAGCCAATTAGCTGTATCTAGTAATATCCCTTGATTTTTATTGGCTTCTAATCCTGACAGCACAAGAACCTCTAGAGGCCCCTCCCTTTCTTCTAGCGGTTGAACCTCTCCATCTTGCAAATAACCTAAAGGAATGACTGTATATCTTAAATCTGAACGATGATCTAGCCCCCAAAGCTTTGCTGTAAAGGCTGATTGTGTTACTACAAAATCCGCTTGCTCTAACACTTGCTTTTCAATAGCTCTAAGTTGGCTAAATTTCTGATAGTCTTTAGGAAAATCTACAGGATTTAAAATACCTCTTATATAAATAACATATTTAATCCCCAAACTTCTTGCTACAAAAGCCACTTCCGTAACTAAGGTACAATTAGATACTAAAACATCCAATTGGATGCTCTGACAAAACGTCTTAAGCGTCTCTATATTCTTTTGAAAAACCTTCCACTTATCTTTCTTGATTTCATCACTGATACTGGTAAAATATAAGGCATTGCAAATGGGTACATTGTAGTACTCTACATTGTTTGCTTTAAAAATATCATAAATAGGGTCATTCTTATCGTACTCAGGAAAAATGGCTATAAATCGAATATCCTGTTCCTTTCTTATCTTACTTAAATAAACCATATACTCTACATACTTTTTATTTGGTCCCCTTTTATTAGAACTCGTATAATTGACCCAACCAACAGTTAACATAGGCCCCTCCTCTCCTCTACTCTATAGAAGGCCAAAGACTTCAAATAGTTTCTCAAAATCTCTTGCACCCCTACTCGCTAAAAATTGTTCTTGAAGTGCATCATAACTCTTTAAGGTGATTTGTTTTCTTAACTCCTCTTTTATAATTAACTTCTCTAATTGGTTATACCAGTCCTCTTCTGTATTTTGAGCTAATAAACCATTTACTCCCTCAGTAATGACTCGTCTATAAAGAGGAATATTTGAATAAACCCCTGTTATTTTAAAACGGGCATATTCTAGGTATTTATTATAATATTTTAGGTTGTTAAAGGGGATATCTTCTAAAAAGGCAATTCCTATATCCCATTGTCTACGTTGTAAAATTCTTTCATAAAGTTCATAGTATGTGGGTGGATAGTAGATGGCATCTATTGCGTCAACATAGCTTACAGCTGGCCCAAATATTTCAAACTCTATTTTTCCCTTATACTTTTTATATAGTTCGATGAAGGGTGTCTTTAACTGTTCCAAGGAGTCTTTATAGTCAATATTTCCTGCAAAGCCAATAGTAAGTTTACCTTGTTTATCTCTTTTAATAGCAGGTTCCGGGATTTCAATAGTCGGCTTAATGACGAAACAATTCCTCTTAAAACGTTTTTCATAAGCTTGTTTTAACCATTCATTACAGGTGATAACTGCTGTGGCCTTGGCAATAAATTGTTCCAAGGCCTCTTGTGTTTCCGCGGCTCTATAATAATTTGCACCTGCAATATGCTGGGGCATATCAAAAAGCTGATCATCCAGATAGTAAAACACTTGTTTGTGTAACTTTAAAGCACATTCCATTAGAGGAAGTAGCTTACCATCTACCACTCTAGAAAACAAAAGGCAATCTACTCCCTGTATCATTTCTTCTTTAACTGTTAGTCCTTGTATACTGTAGATACATTTACCTTCAACTTGTAACTGATTTAAACTATGTCGGAGTCCTACTAACGTACTTGGACCCTCTGGATATTTCGCAATGATGAGAATCTTAACTGCCATTTTACTTACTCCTCCTTTAGCTTTCTTTCCAGTACCTTTTCTAAAAAGAGGCGAAAATAAGGGGTCACTACTTTAATATCATAGTTTTGTTCCACATCCACTCTGGCATTTTTGGCAAGCTCTTCTCGTAAATGGGGTTCCATAATAAGCTTTTTAAGAGCTTCATACCAGTCCTCCTCCTTATTTTCAATGAGCAAGCCGGTTTTACCTGATTTGACGACTTGGCGCATAAGTGCTGTTGTAGCATAGATGCCTGCTGCTCCTACAGCTGCTGCATCAAAATATTTACAAGGGCATTTGCTATTGGTATACCGTGTTTCATCTAAGGGGCTAATCATAATATCATATCGCCAATTACTGACCTCCTTAGCATATTCCCTATAATTAGGTGAATAAGGGGTCTCTACAATTCGTTCCTTAAAAGGTTCAAATTCGCTGGGTAAAGAAATACCTTTAAAATAGAGCCAAACCTCTGGATATTCACTCATTATCCGATAAAGTGCTTTGAAAGCTGCTGGGAAATGCTGAAGCTTGGAGGTGCTTCCTGTAAAACCTATACGAATCTTTGAATCACCTTGTACTTTCTCTGGCCTATAAAAATGTGCTAAGTTCACATTAGGAGGCAGTTTAAAGACATTATGATTATATCTTTTGGTATCTTGATACAAAAGATCATTATAAGTGATCACATAGTCTACCGTTGTCAGTAACAACATAAATATCTTGTAGTAAATCGTATCCTTGCCTAGCTGTGAAGCTAATTGAGGATAGGTTTCTGTGGCATAGAACCAGTTATCATCTATAATATAAACCGTTTTAATTTTTTTCTTATAACAATATTTAGCTAGCTCTAATGCTTCGTTTGTTCGGCTTCGAATAAAAAAGAGGACATCATAACCTTCTAGTTCCTCTGGCAACGTTTGATTCTCGATAAAATGCCGCCAAGTTATAAGCATTGTCTTCTCTAATTCTTCTAAATAGTTTAATACCTCTATTTGTACTTGGGCATTTTCTAGAAGCCCTGAAATAATTCCCACTTTAATCCCTTTTGTGTCTTCAAAGTTTATTTGAGACAGGTGGGTTGTTTTATCCACCATTTCTTCAGGTTTCAAGCCATTTAACTCCTTATTGACCTTATTGATAAAACCACGAACTAACTCATCCCATGAGTAATGAAAATCATAGCCATAATCAATATCTTGGAGACGTTTTTCCAATAGCATATAGCTTCCTAATAAACTCTCTGATCGGTAATTATGAAACAAGCGTAACATAAATTCCCAGTCTGCTATTCTAGCAAACTCCCTATCCTCACAAAAGCCTCCTAATTCCCGAATGACCTGTGACTTAATAAGCATATAGTTGAGTGGCATAGAGGGAATAAAAGAAAGAAAATGAAGGGATAGATTTTTTTCTCCTACTAAGAGACTTTGAAGGGATCCATTTGCCATAGGAATCTTATAAATGGCGCGACTATAGGCACAGTCTACTCCCCCTGCCTTAATCATTCTTACAAGATGAACGGATGTATCTAAAAACCATTTAGCTCCTGTCCAAGTAAAGGCAATAAGCTGTCCTACTGCTATTTTAAAGCCTTCATTCCATAAGGCCCCAGGGCCTTTGAAATCCTCTCCACCTTCTACTACCACAAGCCTTGTGTCTCTTGGTAAAGTAACATGCTCTAGAATAGGCAAGCTCTCTAACTTAAGACCATCTAATAGGATAATAATTTCAAGAGTTGTAAAGGGGTCTAAATACTGCTGTTTTTGATAGGTGTCTATGGTTAATAATAGCTCATCCTCTTCTAAACTTTTAGGATGATAAAGTAGAAAAGAAAGAAGCACCTTTTTCTCTGATGTAAGGGGTTGCCTATAAATTCTAAACATGACCTTCCTCCTCTAAGGAGTCTATATGCTCTTTTACCACCTTACAAATCTTTTTAACCTCGTCTTCAGTCATACGTAAATGAAGAGGTAAAGAAATAAGATGTTCACTAGCCCACTTGGCTTTTATACAACTTCCTTTGGCATAGGCATAAAGACTATATTCTGTATTATCGCGATAATGCACCCCTGGATAAATTTCTTGTTCATTGAGACGTTTTAACAAAGCATCTCTTTCTGGTACTAATAGCATATAAAGATGTTGAGAAGTTAAGCAACCATCAGGTAGAGGAATGTTTTGAAGCTGTGCTATTTCCTCTAATTCTTGGTTATACCATTTAGCTAATAGACGTCTATAGGCATTATCCTCTTCTAAATACTTAAGCTGAATTAACGCTATAGCTGCCATAATGGAATTCCCATGGTATTTATAACCCAAATTCTCCACTTCATAGCACCATCTATAATTTCCTTGATCCCTTGTATAAGTGTCTTTGTCAATACCAAGCCAACTCAGCTTCCTACACAGGGCATCGGCCTCTCTTTCTTTAAAACAGACAATACCGCTATCTGCCGTTGGCAAGTTTTTGACTGCTTGAAACGAATAGACCGCCACATCAGCTTCTCTTCCAGGTGTTTCATCATTAAGTCGTGTGCCCCCCATATGAGCAGCATCTAAAATAAGCTTTAGACCATATTTCTCGCAAAGCCTAACAATAGCTTCATATTGGCCTGTGCTACCACCTAAACCAACAAATACAACAGCCCTTGTGTGAGGTGTTATTTTACTTTCTACACTTTTAGGGTCTAGACATAAATACTGATCCACATCCGCAAAAACAACTTTTAGATTTTCATAAGCAATGGCATGATTGGTGGAAACAAAGGTAAGAGGCGTTGAAATAATCTCATCTCCTTCTTCCCATCCATTTAACATTTTTAAAACCTTAACAGCTAAATGAAGTCCTGCTGTTGCAGAATTCAAAAAATGGGCATTTTGAAAACCTGTATAGGTCTTCCATGCTTCTTCAAAGGCTATTGTTTTAAATCCTATCCCTGTCCATCCCTTTTCTAAGCACTCTCTAATAGCCTCTAGGCATTCTTCCACATGAAAGGTGGGCATAAAAAGTTGGATTCCCATAAAATCCCCCCTACAATTTAAATTTACGTTCACCACATCATATGACAAACTCTTACAAAAAGTTCGTTTACTCCTTCCCCATTTTTCCTCTTTTAGTTGCACTTATATCCTTCCCTGAATACTAATGTAAAGAACAATAAGTATTCATCTTATGCTATTAAAGGAGTTGTCAAAAAATATGTCTTTGTATGAAGATTTACTTGAGCAGAAAGTAACCTTATCTGTGACTGGTTTAGGATATGTAGGTTTAGTATTATCCTTAGCCTTTGCCAAAAAAGTTAAGGTAGTAGGTTTTGATACCAATGCTCCTAAGGTATCACATTATTTAAAAGGCATCGATCCTACTCAAGAAGTGGGTTCAGATGCCCTCAAACAAACGACTATGCTTTTTAGTACGGATGAAAAAGTCTTAAAAACGGCCCATTTTCATATCATCGCTGTCCCCACTCCTGTTA
>JAEZKI010000185.1 GCA_023415525.1 Bacillota bacterium
TAGTTAAAGCATTTCGAGAGTTAATTGGGAGAAGTTATATTCCACCTAAGTGGGCTTTTGGCTATGGGCAAAGTAGGTGGAGTTATAAGACTGCCGATGAGGTAAGAGAGGTAGTTAAGACTTTTAGAGAGCAGGGGCTTCCCTTGGATAGTGTCTATCTTGATATTGATTATATGGAACGCTACAAGGATTTTACTATCAGTGAAGAACGTTTCCCTCGCTTTGAGGAGTTTGTCAACGAAATGAGAGAAGTGAATGTCCATCTTGTGCCTATTATTGATGCGGGAATTAAGGTGGAAGAAGGCTATGAGACTTACGAAGAGGGAATTAAGGGTAATTATTTTTGCAAAAAGGAAGACGGAACAGACTTTGTGGCTGGGGTTTGGCCTGGAAGAGTCCATTTTCCCGATGTATTAAATGAAGAAGCTAGAAAGTGGTTTGGGTTAAAATATAAATTTTTAACGGATAAAGGGATTGATGGCTTTTGGAATGATATGAATGAACCGGCTATTTTTTATTCAGAGGACCATCTAAAGGAAGTACAAGACCAGCTTGAAGATTATAAGGAGAAGAACTTAGACATTGAGAGTTTCTTTGCCTTTAAAGATTTAGTAGGCGGATTAGATAACAACCCTGAAGATTACAAACGCTTTTATCATCGCATGAAGGGGCAGACCATAAGGCATGATAAGGTTCATAATCTTTATGGCTATGGGATGACTCGGGCAGCAAGTGAAGCTTTTGAGGAACTCTTACCTGATAAGAGAATTTTACTTTTCTCGAGAGCTTCTTATATTGGTATGCATCGTTATGGAGGCATTTGGACAGGAGATAACCTTTCTTGGTGGTCTCATCTTTTGCTAAATATTAAAATGATGCCTGCTTTAAATATGTGTGGATTTTTATACACAGGTGCAGATTTAGGAGGGTTTGGAGCAGATGTCACAGAAGATCTTTTAATTAGATGGTTAGAATTTGGTTTATTTACACCCCTTATGCGTAATCATTCAGCTATGGGTACTAGAAGGCAAGAACCATATGCTTTTAATCGTCTAGAAAGCTTTAAGCATATTCTAGAGCTTCGCTATGGCTTCTTACCTTATCTCTACAGTGAATATATGAAGGCTGCTTTGAGGAATGAAATGTACTTTAAACCCCTTGCCCTAGATTATCCTCAGGATGAAAGAGCAAGAGGAGTAGAGGATCAGCTATTAGTAGGAGACAGTATCATGATAGCACCTGTCTATGAGCAAAACGCTAGGGGAAGATACGTCTATCTACCAGAAAAAATGAAGAGGGTTAAGTTTAGGAGTCTTACCGATAGAACCTATGAAATCCTTGAAAAAGGAGATCATTATATCCCTGTTGCCTTAGAAGAAGTCATTATATTTATTCGACCAGGGAAAATTTTACCTCTCTCAAAAGGAGGTCAATCTGTTCCAGAGGTAGACTTTAAAGATTTAGAGCTCATTACCTTTGGAGAGGAAGCAGATTATGAATTATATGATGATGATGGCTATCAAAAGGATTATGAAAATTGTAGTCATATAACGAAAATTAAGGTGAGAGATGGGCAAGTGGTAGAGCTTGAGTCAGAGAAAAATATAATCATTAATAAGCTTTCTTAAAGTTAGTTTACTAAAAATCTTATAGTATAAGTGTAATACAAAGGTAGGGGATAGGCCTTGATACGCAAGTCATATTCCCTACTTATAAAATTGCTTTTTTGACCTTGCTAGTTACCTTGTAAAAAATAGGTGATATTTAGTTGACAAAAGGCAATTCTATGATATAATATTTTTTGTGGTAAGGAAATGAAGAATTTTCCTGGAAACATATGGGTCATTAGCTTAGTTGGTAGAGCATCAGACTCTTAATCTGAGGGTCCGGGGTTCGAGCCCCCGATGGCTCATTATTAGAAGCTCAAGGCAAAGCCTTGAGCTTCAATGTTTTTCTGGCATATTTAAGCGTTGAGAATAGGTGTAAATAACATATTAATAGTGAAGATTAGAGTGATATTTACACAAAAAAAGTGTGGCTAAAATGTGGCTAAATTTTTACTCATCATATCGAAAAGAGCGTTCTGTTTATCAGCAGACGCTTTTTTTGTTTCAGGTAAAGTATGGGTGTAGATATTAAGAGTAGTTTGAGCATCCTGATGCCCTAATAAATCTTGAACAGTTTTTACAGTTTCGCCTGATTCAATCATTCGTGTGGCATAAGTATGGCGAAGACCATGAAAGTTAATACCCTCATATATGGTTTTTCCCTTAACATCTGTGATAGGATTGATTTTAGCTTTTGTACAGATACGACTATGATATTAGATATTAAAAAGGCTTTAGATGAAGCAATGGTTGTTGGAACAGTAGGAAGTATAGCTAAAGCAAGCAGAATAAAGGCAGCCTAATGAAGCTATCTGAGATTGATGTGCCTTTTGTGAAAGAGTACCTTAGACAAGATGGTAACGAAGATGACAAGCTTATTGGCGCCATTTTAGAGGGGACAAAAGATTATATTGTGAAGTATACAGGACAAAGTTTGGAGAAACTTGAAGAGAGTGAAGACCTTACTATAGGTGTATTAGTGCTAATGGCTGAGTTTTATGATAATAGGACTATAAATGTGAATGATAGGCTTAATTTGAGGGTAAATATGATGTTGGAAAGTCTGATTGGTAGGTATAGTGCAAATTTAATATAGATAGTAATTATATTATCAGAATATTTAATACTTTCAGTATATATGTTATAATAAATCATATTATACGAGGGGAAAGATTTATTATGATATGGAAACAAAAATTTGGGAAAATTTTTCTATTCCTTCTTGCATTAGCAGGTATAGTAAATATTTTATGTATTACTAATTATTTACCTGAGGTTATGGCTAAGATTTCTTTCATTATTATTGTGTTATCGAGTACCATTATAAATATAAGCAATATGAAAAATAAGGATAAGCATGAGCATGAGGTATATAAAGGAAGTCCATACTCTATTATTTTTGCTGTCTTTAGTCTACTACTTTGGGGAATATCATATATGATTATTGTATTTGATTGATAGAAAAGGAGCAATATAATATATTTCGACAGCGGAAAACTAAACAAAAGAATAGCATTCACATCCTATTCAGAATCAGAAAATGAAATAGGACAACTTGTACAGCAGCCCATACCAATTAAAAAGATGTGGGCTTTTTTGTATAAAGAAAGCCCCGGGCTATGCCTGGGGTTCAAAAAAGCTTATAGCTATAAGTAGTTTTTTTGAACCTCCTTTGATAGGATAAATGTAGGTTTGCCAACCACATATATATCAAAGGAGGTATCCGAAAAGGATAATAACAGTTTAGCACATAGTAAATGGAATTGTAAATATCACATAGTATTTGCACCAAAATATAGGAGACAAGTTACATATGGGAAACTTAAAAAGGATATAGAATGTATTCTAAAGAAACTCTGTGAGTATAAGGGAGTAGAAATTATTAAAACTAATGCTTGTCCAGATCACATACATATATTAGTAAGTATACCACCTAAGTTAAGTGTTTCGCAGTTTATGGGGTATTTAAAAGGGAAAAGTTAATTAATGATTTTTTATAGACATGCAAACTTAAAATATAAGTATGGAAATAGGCAGTTCTGGTGTAAAGGATATTACGTTGATACAGTAGGAAGAAATAAGAAGGCAATACAAGAGTATATCAAGAATCAACTACAAGAGGATTTAGAATATGATCAAATAAGCTTAAAAGAATATGTGGACCCGTTTACGGGTGAGCCTGTACAAGGAGCAAAATAAAAAAGTCCCTTTTAGGGGAGCTTGAAAAATTAATGCGGTTGGCAGACTATCCAAGTGTCTTTAGACGCTGCCAGTAATACGCCCTTATAGGGCTAGAGCAAACCACCCGTTTTACGGGTGGTTATGATTTAGTGTAGGCAGATAATCTATGGGAAAATCGAATCAGATGTGGATATCATTAGAGGGGGAATTTGTGTGAAATATTTCAGAAGAATCTATAGTTGTATACTTATAGGGATAATTATATTTAATATGGTATTATATTTATTAGATCAATTAGAAGAAATATCTATTATTAATGATGGGGTTAATATTATATTTAAATTTATAGTGCTCATTTTAATCTTATTTTTTCCTTATTGGGGAAAGAAATGGATGGCAGCACTTATTTTAATGGGTAGGCTTTTAGT
>JAEZKI010000213.1 GCA_023415525.1 Bacillota bacterium
ATGAGGCTAAGGCATTTAAAGAACAGAATATTATAGGTCAATTAGAAAAGACCGTATATAACTCACTTAAATTTCCAATAACAATGATTAGCGTTTTACCAGATACTTATGAAATAAAAAAGAAAGACAGTAAAAAGGCATGGACTATCCGAAGGAAAGATTTATTTCATGTCCTAAAAAAATTGCATAGTAAGTCGGAAGCAGTTTTAAGTGCAAACGATATAAATGGCATTTTTATGACTCTTGCTCATGACACTATGGAGGAGGAGAAAATCACAATATAATTAAAAGATAGTGAATATAAGAGAAAGAATGGTGATATTTTCTTGAAACTAGAAAAAGAAAGCTATTACAATAATAAAATATTAAAAATTCTCTTAGACAATAAAGTCGTTACAGCGTCATTTATAGCAGAAGAAATTGGTTTGGTTGAGAAGTCAGTGCGTACACGCCTTAAAGGAATACAAATTTTTTTAGAAGAGAATAATCTGGGTATTATTGAGAAGAAACAAAGAATAGGCATTTGGCTCAATGCCACAAGTGAACAACGTAGGCAACTTGAACTTGCTATTTCAAATAATAGAAGCGAATTATATATTCAAGATTCAGAGAAACGTGTAGATGAAGTGATTCGTGCCATTTTCCTAATGAAACGAAATGCCTGTTTGACCATTATGAATATAGCATCTGAGATGTACTTAAGTGTTCCTACAGTACTTGGCGTATTTAAACAGGCAGTAGCTTGGTTCCAAGAAAATGGAATTAAGGTTTATTCTGTGAGAAATAAAGGTATTCATATAGAAGCTACAGAGGCAGTATATCGCAGGGCTTTCAAACGATTCTTACTTAAAGAAATAGATAGTAAGCTTTTACAAGAAGAT
Organism: Bacillota bacterium; assembly: GCA_023415525.1. Taxonomy (GTDB): domain Bacteria; phylum Bacillota; class Clostridia; order Lachnospirales; family Cellulosilyticaceae; genus Sporanaerobium. Next base: position 882 of record JAEZKI010000213.1, read on the forward strand.
TTACAGATTTTCTTTGCAGGCTTAGATGTTAAAAAAGTACGTGAAATCATGTTAGAAACAGAGAAACAATGGAAGCTGTCATTTAGTGATTATTCTTTTAAAGAAATATGGATATATCTATGCATTGCAATCTATCGTATGCAGGATATAAATACTAAAATCGAAGTGTCTATGATAGAGGCAGAAAAAATTGTAAAGTATAATGAATATGCCTTTGCCCATAGCCTTTTTGAAAGAGTTGAAAAAGAATTTGCAATGAAGGTAGAACAAAATGAAATAATATCTTTAGCTAAAGATATTTTATGTGCTAACTTTTTGGGAGGCAATTTGAGTCTTAGTTCTGAAACAGGTATTTTAGAATACGATCTCAAATTAAGAGAATTCGTCCAGAAGATTATAAGGACCATTAGTGTGATTATTGATGAAGATTTAAGTGAAGATATGATCTTATACAATAGTCTACTACAACATATTGGCCCGGCAATTTTCCGATTGCGTTACAGGAATACAAAAGTAGAAGCAATGTTTGGCTATGTAAAAAATGAGTACAAAAAGGTATATAGAGCAACTTGGGTTACAAGTCTTTTGTTTGAAGAGTATTTTAATGTACAGGTAACAGAAGACGAATTAATATACATTACATTATATATTCAGGTGGCTCTTGAAAGGAAAGCAAGGCCATTACATGCGGTATTAGTAACGAATACAGGGTTAGGATATAGTCAATTATTATGTGAGAAAATTAAGAAATTTATTCCTCAGATTATTGAAATAGATATATCAAGAGAGGAAGGTTTTAATTATGAAAATTGTGCCGAGAATGATCTTATACTATCAACAGTGCCGCTAAACTATGAGATTCATAATTTGATTCAAATTAACCCGACTATGTCAGATGAGTCAATGATAGAACTTAGGCAACAAATAGGAAAGTTAATAGAAAGTTTAGCTAAAAGGGAAGAAAGATTAGATTGTGCGTGCTACTCATTATTAAAACCGGAACTTATGTTCACGTCTATTGAAGTAAACTCTAAAATGGAAGTAATAAAGTTTCTAACAGATAAATTAGAACAATATGGGTATGTTTCACCGGCTTATTATGAAAGTGTAGTGAGTCGTGAACAGGCAACCACTACAGCAATTGGAAATGGAGTGGCCATACCACATGGTTATATTTCAGGTATTAATGAATCAAAGATTTGTATATGTACATTAAAAAAGCCTATCCCATGGAATAATGAGATGGTTGATGTGATATTTCTCCTTGCAGTCAAAATGCAAACCTTGCAAGAGGCAAAACATATTCAACTATTTTATAAACATTTTATTCGCTTGACGGATACAGATGAAAAGGTAGATATTTTGCGCAAAATATCTTCTGGAACAGAGATGTACAAATATTTAATAGGATAATTCCAGAGGAGGATTGTTATGTCAGTTCTAGATGTGTTTGATAAAAGAATAGTTGATTTGAATATGCATGTAAAAGATAAAAAGGAAGCCATTTATCATTTAAGTCACTTGCTGAAAGAGGTAGGCTATATAGATGATGTAGATCAGTTTGTTGAAGATGTTTATATACGTGAAAGTGAAGGAATAACAGGAATTGGTGAACATATTGCCATACCACATGGAAAGTCAGAATCTGTTACAAACATAGGAATTGCAATTGGGAAATTAAATCATATGATTGAGTGGGAAAGTTTAGATAAAAAACCTGTAGATCTCATATTTCTATTTGCAGTATCCAAAGATTTATATGATAAGGAACACTTAAAGTTATTAGCAGAGCTTGCAGGAAGGCTGGGTCGTAGTAATACTATTACTAAGCTTAGAGAGATGAAGACATTTGAAGAACTTATTGATGCATTTAAAGATGAGACAAATGAACTCAGTGAGGATATGGAAGAATTCACAGAGGATATTGAGGTTGTTATAGAATAAATAGAATGGCTCAAGAAAGGATGAGGAATTATGGTAAGTCAAAGTGTTGTAGTAAGAAATCCATCTGGATTACATATGAGACCTGCCAGTGTGATGGTACAAATTGCAGGACAATGCAAATCAGATATAACTATCACGTGTGGAGATAAAAAAGTTAACCCTAAAAGTATTTTATCACTGATGTCAGCAGCTATTCCATGTGGGGCTGAAGTAACAGTTTTTTGTGATGGAGAAAATGAAAAGGAAGATTTAAAGACTATTATTGAAGCAATTGAGAGTGGACTTGGTGAATACCCCGGGGGACCAATGCTATGAAAAGTTTAAGGGTGAAACAAAGTGCTTCAGGCGGGATAACTATGGGAAAAGCCTTTGTGATTAAAAAAGAAGAACTAGTTGCAGCTACCTATGCTATTACTGAAAACGAAATAGAAAGAGAACTTTCTCGTTATGAGAAAGCTGTTAAAAAAGTAGTTGAGGATTTATCAGAACTAGGAAAAACTTCAGATGTGTTTAAAGCACATATGGAATTAGTACAAGATATAAGTCTTGTAGAGACGATTAAAGGCTTAATAAATGATGCCAAAAATGTTGAGCTAGCTGTACAAGAGGCCTGCAATACATATGAAGCCCTCTTTAGTAGTATGGATAATGAATATATGCGAGAACGTGCTGCTGATGTAAAAGATATTAAAGAACGTCTGCTTTATACACTTAAGGGTATAGACCCTAATCCATTTGCCAATATGAAGGAGCCAGGCATTGTCGTGGCAAAAGATTTAGTACCATCTGATACAGTGAAAATGAATCCAGACTTAGTACTGGGATTTACTACCCAGTTAGGGGGGGTTACCAGTCATGTGGCTATTATTGCAAAGAATTTAGGATTACCTGCATTAGTCGGTATAACAGGTCTACTAGACAATGTTAAAGGCGAAGAATTTCTAATATTAAATGCTTCAGGAAATGAACTAATTATTGACCCTACCAGTCAACAAATAGAGGAATATAAAAAAAAGATAGAAAAGATAGAAAAAGAAAAGATTAAGTTAGAAGAATTTACAAATATTCAAGCTAGAACAAAAGCTGGGAAGGTAATAGAAGTTTGTGCCAATGTTGGAAATATTGAAGATATAAAGCGAGCAAAAAGTTTTGGATTTGATGGAATAGGACTTTTTAGAAGTGAATTTCTGTATATGGAGAATACACATTTCCCTACAGAAGAAGAGCAGTTTGAAGTTTATAAGGAAGCTCTATTGCTAGCAGAGAAAGAAGTAACAATAAGAACATTAGATATTGGTGGTGATAAAGGGCTACCCTATTTTGAATTTGAAAAAGAAGAGAACCCTTTTTTAGGCTGGCGAGCTATTCGCATATGTCTAGAAATGAAAGATGTTTTTAAAACACAGTTACGTGCGCTGCTACGAGCAAGTATTTATGGAAAACTGCGCATTATGTATCCTATGATTATTAGTGAAGCAGAACTTGATAAAGCAAATGAGATTCTTGAAGAATGCAAAAAAGAGCTTGATGAACAAGGCATACTATACGATCAACATATACAAGTCGGGATTATGGTGGAAACGCCTGCAGCAGTGCTTTGTGCCAAGGAATTAGCAAAAAAAGCTGACTTTTTTAGTATTGGAACAAACGATTTAACCCAGTATATCACGGCAGTTGATAGGGGAAATCAAAAAGTTGCACACTTGTATGATAGTAAAAATCCAGCTGTTTTACGTGCAATTAAGCAAGTGATTGAAGCAGCCCATGCAGAAGGGATTAAAGTAGGAATGTGTGGTGAGTTTGCTAGTGATGAAACAGTAACATCCTTATTGCTAGAATATGGTTTAGATGAATTTAGCATGTCGGCAAGTTATATCAATCGAATAAAAGCTATTATTTTAAAGGACTAAAATCTATAAGCAAAGAAGAAAATGAAATGTATTTTTATAGTTATATTTACCGGTCATAGCTGAGGCTATGGCCGATTTATTTTTAAATTCTTGTTTCATTAGCCTGAAAAATTATTCATGAAATGACTGGAGTAGTTTTAGAATGTATGGCTCAGTTGGCTTAAGGAGAAAATTGTTTGATCACCAAGAAGTTTAAAGAAAAAGTTATTTGAAAGATTCTTTGTAATTTCAAAGGTCATCATATCATGCAAGGCTTCTGCTTGATCTGGATAAGTCATGTTGATGAGTAATGTAAAATACTGTTTGGAGGTGCCTAGTCTAAAAATATCACAGCTTAAATCCACTTGGTCAGTAATGTTATAGGTAGTATTAAAGCCAATAAGGGTTATTTCACAGTAAGCAATAATACAGCTATAGAGCATTTCTTCACTACAAGCTTCAGCTGGGAAACAACTGGAATAAAGGCCAGAATCTTCATCATATACAAATATTTCTTTTCCAGTAGCATTTAACTTACTGTAATATTTCTCATCAATAAAAAGTGTACAATTTATATTTTTACTACAATCCATATAAATCCCCCCGTTAAATATGTTTTAGCTTCTCTATCTAAATGCTTTTGAGTAATAAGAGCTGATTTCTGCAACTCCCCTTTATGATAGGTGCCTCCTTAAGTAGTGGAATAAAAATATAGTTTTTATTATAAGGTCTTAGAGGCAAAAGTATATAGGGAAGTCATAGAATCTAAAAATTCATGCAGTAAATAGTGAGTATGAAAAATAGAGCTACTTGATAGTGAATAAAAAAACCATTAAAGTAATAGCTTTATGGTGCAAAATGAAGTATAGCACCTATGGAAAAAAAGAATTAGCTACTGCATATACACATAAATGGCTTAGGAGCGTTGACATAGAAGACCTTATGTAGTTAGATGCTTCTATACTAAAATGAACATAGTTTAATAAAAGGAAATAAAATAGAAAAATAGTGAGGGGGGAGCATATGAAGAAACATGTAAGCTTTTTAGTGGTGTCGATAGTATTACTAGTGCTTAGTGGGTGTAGTGCCAACAAAAGTCAAGAGGGCAAGATGGAAACTCCAGTTTCAGCAGAGGTGGCACAAGAAACTAAAACACCAAAAAGAACATCAAAGGAAAAAGTCGACTTACAGATATTTATAGCAGCTAGTTTGAAGAATGCTATGACAGAAATACAAACAAATTATAAGTCTCTTCATCCAGAGGTAGAGATGACAGTGAATGCAGATAGTTCTGGTACCCTTCAAAAGCAAATTGAAGAAGAAGCAGCATGTGATGTTTTCTTCTCAGCAGCTACGAAACAGATGAAGGAGCTTAATGAGGGGGGGTATGTATTACCAGATTCAGTGGTGGAATTATTGGAGAATAAAGTTGTACTTATTAAACCAATAGGAGGAGAAACAGACGTTACTGGCTTTGAGGATATTACGAAAGCTGCCAATCTTGCTTTGGCAGGAGAAGAGGTACCTGTGGGAGCTTATGCAAGAGAAATTTTTATGAGTCTTGGTATTTTAGATCAAGTCATGGCCATGGAAATTAATGAGGGTGCCAATGTAACAACAGT
>JAEZKI010000223.1 GCA_023415525.1 Bacillota bacterium
TGCCCTTGTTTAGAAGAAGTGGGAGCCTTTAGTAGCTTATCCAAATCTAATGTATTGCTTTCTATCAGTGATCTAATAAGCACATTTGATTCTAATGCTATAACCCTATTGGATGAATGATTAGATGAAACTTTAAGGCGTTGTACAAGTGCCTCACTCAGTCTTTTTTCTAAACTAATATAAGTTGCTTTTTGAAGGGATAAATCCAATGTCAAAAAGATGTCTTTTCCCGGGGTTCCCTGTTGCTTGTTAATAGTATAAATTCGCCTTCCAAAGTTATCAACAGCTACCTTTTCAAAGCCCTTTTCTCCCTTTAACCGCTCTTCCATAGATTGTTCAATGCCCATCTGCCCCACACGATCCTCACGATCATAATTTTTACCTTGTTGCTGGAGCTTAGTCCATTGACTTTCAGTAATGGTTCGAGTATAACCTAAAATATTCCCTACTATTTCTCCTTCAGGATAATAACGAAAAGGTTCGTGGGCAATACTAAAACCAGGGAAAGCTTCTTGGTTTTCTTCAATTTCACTCATTGTCTGTTCAGATACCTTCAAGGCTAAATTAACTGACTTATATTGTGAAAAAGAAGATTTAAAAATCTCTATCCTTAAAGCAATAAGCTTTCTAGCCTCTTCTGCCGATAAACTTTTATCCATTTTAAATTGTTTTCTTAAATAAGCCACCCACTCTTCACCTGTATAAGTCAGAAGTTCTTGTCGTTGTTCTTCACTATCACAAGGCACATTATAAGTAAACTGCGTGATTTCCTGGCTCCCACCTATTAATTTAAAAGGAACGTGTAGAGAAATAGGAACCTCATCAATAAATGTGTCCCCATTTTTCTCAAGTATTTTTATAATCCTTAATAAGGTCGTATTTAAGGATTCTTTTTCAGATAAAATTTGTTGGTCAAATTTAAGTACATTAACGGATTCATTAATTGCTAGTGGATTACCATAGCGATCAAAAATCATCCCTCTAGTGGCGGGAATCTCAACGGTCCGTTGTGTTTTGTTTAACATGTTACTGGCATATTCTTCATGGTGTAAAACTTGAAGATCATAGAGTCGCACCAAAAGCCATAAAAAAAGAAAACTACTGATACAAACGAGGATAAATAAGCGATCATGTAGAAGGAGCATAGGTTGCAAAAATCGCTTCTTCATCTATGCGCCACCTTCATTTAAAAAATATTACGCGTCTTACGTTCATGTCCTTCTATCTTTTCATTGATTAAGTAACTTATCTGATAAACAACAAGGGACAAGGTAATGGTATAAATTAATTCAGGCATAATAATAGACTCAAAAAAAAACAAAAAGTCTACCTTTCCTCTTAGAATAAAACCGAACATAAAATAGAAACTATAAATCAAACTACTTCCTAATGTACATAAAAAAGGAATAATAAAATTTTCTCGATAAAAATTTTTATTAAATCTTCCTACAATGTAGCCAATCCCTGCATAAATAAGAGCCGTAGATCCCATCACTAAACCAAAGGATAAGTCATATAATAAACCACCTACTGCCCCTATCACAACACCCTCTCCACTCCCTCTTAATAGGGCAAAGGATACAATAATCATAATCATAAAATTAGGTAAAATATCGCCTATTCTTAGATATTCAAAAAGGGTGGTGCTTAGGACTTGCACCACAACTAATAAAAGGCCAACCACTGCAACTCTCATTTTACACCTCACTCTTCCTTATTTAAAAGGACTAAGACTTGTTCTAAGTGTTTGAAATCTACAATAGGCCTAACGTAAGCATATTGTGTCAAGCCACTTTCACCTGGCACAACCTCTTCCACTGTTCCAATAGGAATCCCTGTAGGAAAATAGATAGAGCTCAAATGAGAAGTAACAACTTGGTCTCCTTTAACAACTTCTGATTCTATGTTAATTTCTAGTTTACACAGGCCTTCAGAATTCATCGTACTATCTCCTCTTAAAATACCTGTATCATTAGTACGTACAATTTTGGCACTTACTGAACTTCTATCGTCAATAATAGAAAGTACTTTAGAGGACAAAAGGTCAACTTCACTTACACGGCCTACTAAGCCCCCATTAGCTAATATCACACTATCATTGGTGACACCGTGTTTTAGGCCTTTATCCATTTTAAAGACCTTATACCAATTTCCATTATCCTTTGCAATAACATTGGCCCCAATGCCTTCATAATCACGATAAAGCTGCTTTATATCTAATAAATTTTTCAAATTGTTATTTTCATTCTTATATTGAATTAAAATGCTATTTTCATAGGCTAATTTTTCATTCTCTTCTTTTAGGGCTGTATTAGCTGCTAAGAGAGCTTCTGTATCATTGAAATAGGCTGCTATATGTTGTGTTTTCTGTGTTATAAAAAAGATACTCTTTTCAAGTGGATAGAGTAGTGTATTTACCCCAGTACTTACTACAGGGATGTTATACCTCTTTCCTAAAAAGAAGATAAGAAGGAGAGTTATGCCTACTGGTACACCTATTTTTTTAAACTTCTTCGTTAGCTTCAAGGCCATCTCCCCTTGTATTATTTATCATCAGCAAAAAGTGCTGCCCACTTTTCAATATCTTCAAGGGCATAACCTGTTCCTTTTGCTACACAGTCAAGTGGATCCTCTGCAATTTTAACAGGCATTCCTGTTTCTAAGCTTATAAGTGTATCTAAACCTGTAAGTAGAGCACCTCCACCTGTTAGCATAATGCCACTTTCCATAATATCAGCTGACAATTCTGGTGGTGTTTTTTCCAGTGTTGATTTTATGGCATCAATAATGGCATTAACTGGCTCTTTAATAGCATCTGTTACTTCACTAGAAGTAATCGTTAAAATTTTAGGAAGTCCTGTTACAAGGTCACGACCTCTAATATCCATTGTTTGGTCTTCACCTGTTGGATAGGCTGCTCCAATGGTAATTTTGATTTGTTCTGCTGTACGCTCACCAATCATGAGATTGTATTCTCTTTTAATATAAGACACAATATATTCGTCAAACTCATCGCCTGCAATGCGGAGAGATTTACTTGCCACAATGCCACCAAGAGAAATAACCGCTACATCCGTTGTTCCTCCACCGATATCTACCACCATATTACCTGTAGGCTCTTCTACACGAAGATGAGCACCAATAGCCGCAGCCATAGGTTCCTCCATAATAAGTGCTTTCTTTGCTCCAGCCTTTTCTGTTGCTTCCTCTACGGCTCTCTTTTCTACGGAAGTAACCCCAGAAGGTACACATACGATAACACGTGGTTTAGATGCAAAAAGAGATTGCTTATGAGCTTTACCTATAAAATATCTTAACATAGCTTCTGTTGTAGCAAAATCTGCAATAACCCCATCTTTAAGTGGACGAATAGCTACAATACTTCCTGGCGTACGACCAATCATTTGTTTAGCTTCATCGCCTACAGCTAATACTTCATTGGTTTTTTCTTTTATAGCCACTACTGAAGGCTCATTTACCACAATACCTCTTCCTTTAACAAATACTAATGTATTTGCAGTTCCAAGGTCTATACCCATATCTTTTCCAAACATCTTCAAATCCTCCTAATTCATCTATCTTATTGAGTAATTTTTTAATCTCATATTTATCATCATACAGCCTTTTTTTACCTTTTTCAACTATTCCTATAGAAAATAAAAGATAAAAGTAAGGCATTTTTTGGTATCTCAGCAATTTAAAGG
>JAEZKI010000236.1 GCA_023415525.1 Bacillota bacterium
AATAAGAAGAGACCTAACGTCAAAATAAGAAAGCCTAATAAATTGGAGACCGTTAAACTATAGACCTCCTGAGTAAAAGGCCTAATACGTCTCGAATTGTACAGGTCAAACATACTGTAAAGGATAAAATAAATAGGGAGCATAGCAAGGATGGGTAAAATATTACGCCCAAAGTTTAAAGTAATAATACCGTCCTTCATAAGGAAAAAGCGAATATAGTAGGAAACTAGAAACGCACCTAAAATGGTAAGCATGTCTAGAATAACCTGCAAAATATTTAAGTATTTTTGGTTTTGCCGAATCATCTTTCCACCTCTTTCTACAACCAATCCCATTATAACATAAAGGTTTTATATTATTACACTTATTTCTGCAGTAATATAGAAAGTTATTAGAGAAAGTGCTATACTTAAATAGATTGTATCCATTTATTATGGAGTTAGCGTATCTAAATATAGGGGGATTAACCAAGCATGTCGCAGATAAATACTATAAACAAGACGATTCCGTCAAAGACAAAGGAAGAAACCAAGAAAGGGATGCCTTTAACCTTTATACCTATTTTGTTACTACTAAGTTTGGTGCCATTAATGACACGTGCAAAGATTGTAGACCTTAGTCAAGAAGTGACAGCTACACTTAAACAAAGTCAAATAGCAGACTTTTTTTCTTATTATAAGGCTGTTTTTATACTGTTATTAGCTGTTTCTATGCTTGCTATTTTGTTTTTTACTTTTTCCAAAGAAGACATTAAGAAGTATAAAGAATTAAAGGTTTTTGTAGGAGCCTTAGGAGGGTTCTTGCTTTTTAGTTTACTCTCTACTCTTTTTTCACCTTACAAAGAGACTGCTCTTTGGGGAATGCCAGGTCGTATGGAGGGAATGCTGATTATTGGGGCTTATGGGTTAATGCTGCTTTACACCATTTACAGCTTTAGAAGTACCCAACATTTCAAATACATCGTTGTCAGTCTAAGCTTTTTAGTAGGTGTTTTAGCCTTCCTAGGAATCTTTGAATATGCAGGCTACAATCTCTTAAGTAGTACTGAATTAGGCCTTAATATCTTGTTCCCAAAAGAATATGAACAGTATAAATCGATGTTGGAATTGCAATATGACAAGGGCAAAATCTATGGGACACTCTATCATTATAACTATATGGGAAGCTTTGCTGCCCTCACGGTTCCACTTTTTGCAACCCTTACTATTTACATAAAAGATATAAAAGCCAAAATTTATTGTGGCATTTTTACCGTGGCTTCACTTTTTTTACTTTTTGGAAGTACCTCACGAGGAGGGCTTATTGGTGTAGCATTAGCACTATTAGTGGGCATGATCGTGTTTAGTAAAAATATTATAAAAAATTGGAAGCTTACCCTTCCTGTTGCTGGAGGCCTTTTGGTTATTGTAGTGGCATTGAATTTTGCTACTAATGGCACTATTTTTGAACGAATTCCTAGCCTTCTAAAGGATATAGGGACCTCTTTTTCAAAAGGACAAGAGGACTTTGATTACAGAGATTTTATCCCACTTAGAGATATTCGCACCGAGCAAGGCAAGACCACCTTGGTGACACAAACAGACGAACTGGTTATGGCCTATGAGGGAGAAGGACTTAAGCTTTATGATCAAACAGGGCAAGAAGTGGCCGCTACAGATAATGGGAAAACCCTAACACTAACGGATCCACGGTATGCGCTCTTTAGCTTTGATAAAGTGTACGACCAACAAGATAAATGGGCAGCAGTGACTCTAGCTATCAATGGACAAAAATTCTTTATCTTTATGATGGATCAAGCAGAGGGTGTTTATCTCATCAATAGCTTTACACAAGAAAAAGAACAAATTGCCTATCCAGAAACCTTTGGATTTAAAGGTAAAGAACGCCTTGGTTCAGCTCGTGGCTACATCTGGTCTAGAAGCATTCCTATGCTTAAGGAGACTCTCCTTATCGGCCATGGCCCAGATACCTACCCTATTGACTTCCCACAAAATGATTATTTAGGCAAGTATTATGCCTATGAGACACCTAACATGATAGTAGATAAACCTCACAACCTGTATTTGCAAATTGGAATTAACCAAGGGGTAGTGGCTCTTATTTGTTTTGTAACATTGGTTTTAGCCTATATTGCACAAAGTATAAGGCTGTATGCTTTTAAGCAACATTATACGTCTAATCAGATAGTAGGAATTGCTACCATGTTAGCAGTTTTAGCCTACTTAGGAGCAGGTATATTCAATGACTCTGTCGTTGCAGTAGCACCAATTTTTTGGATTCTATTAGGGGTAGGACTTATAACAAACTATATGAATCATAAACAAGAGACAATATAAGCTTGTAGCCTGTCCTTATAAAATGAAATAGGACGGGCTAAAGCTATTTGGTAGATGAGGAGAGGATGAAGTGAAAGGAATAATATTAGCTGGAGGTTCTGGAACAAGGTTATACCCTATAACTAAAGCTATTTCAAAGCAATTGTTACCTATTTATGATAAACCCATGATTTATTATCCTCTATCTACACTTATGTTAGCAGGTATTAGGGAGGTGCTTATTATTTCAACACCACGAGATTTACCATTATTTGAAGAACTTTTGGGTGATGGGAGCTTGCTTGGAATGGAACTAAGCTATGCAGATCAAGAAGAACCAAGAGGATTAGCTGAGGCATTTATCATAGGTGAAAAGTTTATCAGTGGAGATAGAGTGGCTTTGGTTTTAGGAGACAATATCTTTTATGGACAGGGTTTTACAGGAATGCTTAAAAATGCTGCTACTTTAGAACAAGGAGCTCAAATTTTCGGCTATTATGTGAGTCATCCACAAGACTTTGGCGTAGTTGAATTAGGTGATGAGGGCCAGATTCTATCTATCGAAGAAAAACCTAAAATACCTAAATCTCATTATGCAGTACCAGGGCTTTATTTTTATGACAATAATGTTGTGGATATTGCAAAAGGGATAAAACCTTCTAGCAGAGGAGAATTAGAGATTACAGAAATTAATAAGGCCTACCTTAGAGAAGGAAAGTTAAAGGTTAAGCTTTTTGGACGAGGTATGGCATGGCTAGATACGGGGACTTGCGAGGGGTTAACAGAAGCTGCTAGCTTTGTACAGGCTGTGCAAAAGAGGCAAGCTCTTTATGTAGCTTGTATTGAAGAAATTGCTTTTCGCCAGAAATGGATAAATAGAGAACAACTTTTAGACTTAGCAGATTCTATGGGAAAGACAGAGTATGGGCAGTATTTAAGACAGATTGCCAATGAAGAAGGATTTTAAGTAGGCTATGAGGGATGAAGCAGATGATGGAGTTAGTCAGTATTGTAATACCTATGTACAATGGTGAGAGATTCATAGAAGAATCTATAATGAGTTGTATACAGCAAACTTATAAAAATATAGAAATCATAGTAGTAGATGATGGCTCAACAGATGATAGCCGTGAGAAAGTAGAACGGTTAGCCCAATGTTATCAGAATATCCAACTCATTAGTTACCCAGTCAATCAAGGGAAAGTACAAGCGATCAATGAAGGAATGAAAAAAGCAAAAGGCAAATATATAGCTATTCAAGCTGCTGATGATGTATGCTTTGACTATCGTATTGAAGAAGAAGTTAAGGCATTATCAGGAAAACCAGAGGTGGTATTGGTATGTGGAGATATGCAGGTTGTTAACGAGAGGCTAGAGCTACTTCATCC
>JAEZKI010000249.1 GCA_023415525.1 Bacillota bacterium
GCCAAGAGATGAATGGCTTAGAGGACAAATTAGAGAAGTTAGTAGAGGCGGTGGAGCAGTTTATTGACCTGAATCGGTTAATAGCTCTTTGTGAAGGGGAAGAAGTGACGACTCACTTTAGGCCTCAAATAAGTAAGACGAAAGACCTTAAGTTAGGAGTAGCTTATGATGAGGCCTTTAATTTTTACTATGAAGATAATCTGGAGCTTCTCAGAGATTGTGGTGTCCAACTCATTTACTTTAGCCCTTTAAGAGATCAGGTATTGCCAACGTGTGATGGTTATTATATTGGAGGTGGCTTTCCAGAAGTCTTTGGGAAGGAACTAGAGGCTAATAAAGCCTTAAGGCAGGCTTTAAAAGAAGCCCACCAAGCAAAGGTTCCTATTTATGGGGAGTGTGGTGGACTGATGTATTTAGGAGAAAGCTTGCAGGATAAAGAAGGAAAGAGCTATGAAATGGTTGGTATTCTTCCAGGAAAAAGTGTTATGACAGAAAGTCTAAAGCGTTTTGGTTATTGTGAGGCTAAGGCCAATAGAAAGACCATCCTTTCACAGGAGGGACAGGTATTAAGAGGTCATGAATTTCATCATTCTGAGTTTAAAACGGAGCTTGAGGGAGCTTATACCCTATCTAAAGATCAAAAGAAGGAGATAATGGAGGAATGGCAAGGAGGGTTTGAGAGTGGCCATACATTAGCCACCTACTTGCATCTTCATTTTTATACTGAGCCTACAGCTCTTGAAAGTTTTATAAAGGTTATGGAAAAGAAAAAGGAAGAGGTGACTAAAAATGAGTAGACTTATACTTGTAACAGGAGGCGCGCGCTCTGGTAAAAGCTCTTATGCAGAGGAACTCTGTAGGGCCCAAAATAATAGTACAGCTTACATTGCCACCAGTGTTCCTTTTGATGAAGATTTTAAAGAAAGAGTCAAGAAACATCAGCAAAGACGACCTTCTGAGTGGAAAACCTATGAAATCTATGAGGATGTTTATAAGGAGATAGAGATCATTGCAAAGGTACACCAAACCGTGCTACTAGATTGTGTAACCCTCATGGTCAATAACCTTATGTTCAAAGAGAATATAGACTACGACACTTGCTCTCAAGAGGTAATAGATGCTATAGAAAGTAAAATTAAACAACAGGTAGCTAGTTTGTTGGAGGCAATAGAAGGAACTTCCTTATACTTTGTAGCAGTAACCAATGAAATAGGACTAAGTCCTGTAGCAGACAATCGCCTCACCCGTATTTATACGGATATAATAGGGAGAATCAATCAACAGTTTGCAAAAAGTGCCCAAGAGGTTTACTTAGTTGTAAGTGGTATTCCAGTATGCATTAAAAAAATATAAAAAAATAACCCTCTTCATCTAAAATAGCATGGATGCTTTAGATAAAGAGGGCTATTTCATGAAATAGGAGGATTGAATGTCTAAGATGACTTGTTAAGTTTAGAAAATAGAAGAAGAAAATAAAAAATGAGAAATATTATCAATTAACTACTTGCTAGGCAAAAGAAGTTAGTGTATACTAACTAATAAAAAGAGGAGCTACTTTTTTTTAAAACAGAGGTTAGTGCGAACTAACTAAAAGTATAAGATGAATAGTAAAAAGTTATAATGTAAAAATTAAAATAAAAAAGGAGGAGAAGGATAAGTATGAACAAAAAACCAATGAAAACTGCACAAATCACATCACCAAAAGGATTTCATTTGCAGTTAGTTGCTCAGTGTGGACCTCTCCTTCTTGGGATTAAGATGTCAAATCTTTATATAGGACCTGTTGGTTGTGAAGAGGCCATTAAAGAGCTGTTTGCACATAGTAAAATTACTACTTATGAAATCTACAAGGATGAGAAGAGGGTGGTCTTTTTACTTTATCGAAGGGAGGAGCTGCAAAGGTATATAAGAGGTAAAAAGGTTAGAAAAGCACTTCAAGAAATGGGGTATGGCTTTAAGGGGGTTGAAGAGAATTTAGTAGATCTTGCAACAAGCTATACACGTTATATGAAGAAACAGGGGAGCTTTCCTCATGAGATTGGTTTATTTTTAGGCTATCCAGTAGAGGATGTTCTAGCTTTTATTAGTAATGAAGGAAAGAATTTTTTATATACAGGCTATTGGAAGGTGTACCACAATTTAAATGAGAGTTTAAGTTTGTTTAAAAAATATGACTATGCAAAAGCCTTACTAATAGAGCTTGTAGCAGAAGGAATACATTTAAAAGATTTTATACAAGAGAGAGAATATAACGAAATAAAACAATTAGCCTATTAAGAGAAAAGATGGCTAATGGCTTGGGAGGAGAAGATTAAGATGAGTGTTGTAATTATTGGAGGCCATGATCGCATGGTCTGTGAGTATAAAAAAATATGTAAGGCACATAAGTGTAAAGCCAAAATATTTACACAGATGACAACTCGGTTAAGAGAACAAATAGGCAATCCGGATTTAATCATTTTATTTACCAATACGGTTTCACATAAAATGGTAAGGTGTGCTGTTTCTGAGGCAGAAAAAAGTAATGCTAAAATTATTAGATGTCATACCAGTAGTCAAGCAGCACTAACGGAAATTTTAGAGTCAGTAACACAAAATGTGGCAGTTTGTTAATCATAAGATACGTTATTATAGAAAGGGACAGTTGTAGCCCTTTTTATTTTT
>JAEZKI010000298.1 GCA_023415525.1 Bacillota bacterium
CCTCATAACCGAATCAACGCCAGCAACCCTTGTTCTGAATATATGTTTTTAGATGATACTGCTTGTAATCTAGCAAGTATTAATATCACTAAATTTTATGACCCAGAAACGAATACACTAGACCTTGAAGGCTATATGCATTGTATCAAAATGGTACAAATTGTTTTAGAAGCCACTATCCATCATGGCCAATTCCCTACACCAGAGATAGCACGTCGTTCTTACCTCTTCCGAACAACAGGTTTAGGACTTACTAATATGGGTGCTCTCTTTATGTTAATGGGACTACCTTATGACAGTGAAGAGGCTAGGCAGGTAGGCGCTTCTCTTATGAGCTTACTTACAGGTTACTCCTATTACGTTTCCAGTTTATTTGCTAAAGAAATAGGTGCCTTCGAATGTTTTGCTATCAATAAACCTTATATGCTGAAAGTTCTTTACAATCATGCAAAAGTAAGTGACAGCACTACTTTCTCACAGGACTTCCATGGATTAAACTACGCACCTCCTCTTATTAACCATGGACTTTTAAATCAACTAGGATATAAAGAATTAGCTTCTACTCTTACAAAAGTTTGGAATAAGACCCTTATAAATGGTGAAAAATATGGTTATCGTAATGCACAAGTCTCTGTACTGGCTCCTACTGGTACGATTGCCTTTGCTATGGATTGTGCCACCACTTCCTCTGAACCTTTCTTTAGCCATGTAGTGTATAAGAAACTAGTAGGTGGTAGTAGCATGGAGATTGTAAATCCCCTTATTCCTACTGTTCTTAAAAAATTAGGCTATAAGAAAAATGAGATTACAGCTATTACAGACTACATTTTGCGTAAGGAAAATAAAGGCGATTATGCTATTCTTTTAGATGGCAAAATCGAAGGGGCTCCGTATTTAAAAGAAGAACACTACCCTATTTTTGATACAGCTAATAAGTGTGGCAGTGGTGAGCGCTATATCTCCCCTATGGGACATGTCCAAATGATGGCAGCTCTTACCCCTCATGTATCAGGTGCTATTTCTAAAACCGTTAACTTACCAAGTGATGCAACGGTTAAAGACGTAGCAGACATTTATGAAGCCTCTTGGCAATTAGGTGTAAAGGCCATTGCACTTTACCGAGATGGTTGTAAAGTTTGTCAACCACTTACCACCACCCTTAAAGAAGAAGAACAGGCTATTCGTTTAGAAGATCTTTCTTACGAAGCACTTTTGGCCTATGCTAAAAATAAAACTGCAACTACTCGAGTACCTCTCCGTGTAAAACCTACAGGAATACGTAATGCCCATGTCCATGAAGCAGAAATTGGTGGATTAAAACTTTACATCACTGTTTCCTTCTATGAAGACGGTCGCCTAGGTGAAGTTTATGTTTCAGCAGGCAGACAAGGTTCTCTCGTTAAAGGCTTACTAGACAGTATCTCTACTACTGTCTCTGAGATGCTTCAATATGGCGTACCTGCTCATGACATTGCTTCTATGTATCGAGGTCAAAAGTATGAACCTAGTGGTTTTGTCTATGGACACCCTTATATTAAAATGGCTGATTCCATCTCTGATTTAATCAGCAAAATTATTGATAGTGAATTAGGAGATTTCACCTATTGTCAAGTTAAGCCCGCCAATAGCTTTACAAAGGTACTTCATGATAGTCTTCCTCCTATTCCTCTTTCTACTGCTAGTGCTTCTTCTAAAGCCTCTGCACTTTCTGATAAAGAGAAAACAGGTACACGTCTTTACGGGGAAACCTGTTCCCATTGTAAAAGTACACATCTTATCAAAAACGGAACCTGTAAGGTTTGTATGGAATGTGGCACAACAACTGGATGTAGTTAGAAAAGTCACCTTTTTTTAAGAATTGCATATTATATGATTAGGCACTAAAGAAGACTTGAAAGTGCTTAAAAAAGCCTTTTGTCACTATCTACTGCCTAATCTCTCGCACAAAGAAAGGCGAACAACTCTCATGAATGCGCCCAATGTATTACTCATTAATAAGCTCAAAAAAGAATTAAATGTACTTGTTGTACAAAACAACTTCAATCTTCTAGCCCCGGATATTTTGCAGTTAAGTAAGCTACTTGATGAACTCATGTTACCCCTTTTTGAGGATCAATTAGACAATTCTTACTTTGAGTTATACTAATACAAAATACAACAATCTTTAAATAAAAATAACACCAATAAAATGAGACAAAGCAAAAGACCGTTTTTTAAGCGGTCTTTTGCTTTGTCTAATGAACAGGCTGACTACTTTTTTGTCTTCCTTCAAAGTCAATAGAATAATCTACGTCCTTCAAAAGGAGTTCCGAAACAGGTACAAAGGCAAAGCCTTTAGCCTGCACTCCTTTAATAATGGCTTCTAGTGCTCGAGCTGTATACTTTGCGCCATTGTGCATCAAAATAATGGACCCTGGTCTCAAATTCTTGTGGTTAACTACTTTATCGATGAGTGGCTGGACACCATAGTTCTTCCAATCCAAAGAATCTACATCCCATTGAATACAATAGTACCCACACTCTTTTGTGGCTTCCACTACCGTGTTATTGTACTCGCCATAGGGTGGCCTAAAAAGCTTTGTTTCCTTTCCTGCTATTTCTTTAATGGAGGCATCTGCTTCCATAATATCTGCTTTAATGGCTTCCTTACTCATACTATTCATATGGGTGTGTTTATTGGAATGATTGGCAATATCGTGTCCCTTTTGGGTAAGCTGCTTCACTTCTTCTGGATACTTTCTTGCCCAATCTCCCACTACGAAAAATGTAGCTCGTACCTGGTATTTTTCAAGAATTTCTATAATCTGCGAGAGATCTTCTGCTCCCCATGCTGCATCAAAGGTTAAGGCTATCTTTTTTTCTCCATTGGTATCTACACAATAAATAGGTAAAAGTCTTTTTCCTTCTGCTATTTCTATCCTAGACTTAGGCATAGCCTCTATCGTATTTGCTATTAAAACACTTTCACTCCCTAGTAAAATCCCTGTTATTAAAATAAAAAGTCCTTTTTTTACATAATGGTTTCTCATCCATGCTGTTTTTTTCATGCTGTCCTTCTCCTTATTTCTCTTTCTTCTAAGATTTTCTACTTATTTATGAAAAAGCACTTATCCTTTTTAATAACTCTTCCTATAAATAACTCTTCTTAATAGTAGTAACCATTTATTCCCATTTCTCATATATTAGTAAGGAACTATACTTTATTATCTGCCTTAGGAGACTTATTTTATGCAAGATTCTTCACTTTCACTTAATCAACTGGCTATTGGTCAAAAGGCAAAAATCGTCAACTTAGATGGATTAGGACCCTTAAAATCTCGTATATTAGACCTAGGAATTATTAATGGTACCACTATTGAAGCTTTGCATCACAGTCCCTCTGGTGACCCAACTGCTTACTTTGTACGTGGTACAGTTATTGCCTTACGCCAAGAAGATGCCAAAAAAATAATCGTCCAACGTACGCCTCATCTTCTCTAGCACAAGGCCTTTAGATGCTTTATACATGAAACCCTTTGATTTATAGCTTAAAAGTACCTTGTCCTTATGTTTGATTCTGTTTGCAAGGTACTTTTAATTTAGACGTCATCTGTTAATATTAGGAGGTATCCACATGGGACTTACACATCAATCTACAGGTTTCGGAGTTCATTCCCATTCTTCCCTTCCTACTGCACCCTATAAAGTTATTGCTTTGGCGGGTAACCCAAATGTAGGAAAGAGTACCGTATTTAATGCCTTAACAGGCCTTAATCAGCATACAGGTAACTGGCCTGGTAAGACTGTGACCAGTGCTCAAGGGACAACTACTTTTAATGAAGAAACTTTTACTCTCATTGACTTGCCGGGTACATACTCCCTAATGGCTACTTCTCAAGAGGAGGAGGTTGCTCGTGATTTTATCTGCTTTAGTCAGCCTCATTGCACGATTATTGTGGCAGATGCCACTAATTTAGAAAGAAATCTTAATCTTGTACTTCAAATCTTAGAGCTTACTCCCCGTGCTATCCTTTGCATCAATTTACTGGATGAAGCTAAAAAGAAGAAGATTCACATTGACCTAGAGAAACTTTCTTCTCTCCTTCATATTCCTGTTGTAGGTACTTCTGCTCGTTCTGAAGAAGGATTATCTACTTTGATGGCTCGTACTCAAGAAATTTGTATGCAAGCACCTCATCCTAATACCCTCAAAGTGACCTATCCTTTACCTATTGAAGAAGCTATTTATTCTTTAACCCCCCTCATTGAAGCCTTCACCTCCCAAATTCCTAGTCGTTTTCTAGCTCTTCGTCTACTTCTCCAAGATGAAGGCTTTCTCTCTGGGCTTGGCGAATATTTTGAAGAAAGTATCTTCTCTTATCTCCCTCTTCAAGAAGAACTTTTTCGGGTAAGAGCACGACTAGCTAGTAAAGGCTTTGGACTGGAAAACTTAAGAAATGCCCTTATAGAAAGCATTGTGCATACCTCTGAGCAACTCTATAAATCTTGTGTCTCCTTAGAAAATATCATTTATTATCATACAGACAGACGTCTTGACCAATTTCTTACTTCTAAATTTACGGGAATACCTATCATGCTTTTACTCCTTGGTCTCACTTTTTGGTTAACCATTGTAGGCGCCAATTATCCGTCTCAAGTGCTTTCAACTCTTCTCTTTGGTTTGGAAGAGCCTCTCATCTCATTCTTTATTTCCATAAATGCTCCTCTATGGTTAAGTAACCTCATTGTTTTAGGTATGTATCGCACGCTGGCCTGGATTGTTTCTGTCATGTTGCCACCTATGGCTATATTTTTTCCTCTTTTTACCCTACTAGAAGACTCTGGCTACTTACCGCGTATTGCATTTAATATGGATAAATATTTTAAAAAAGCAGGTGCTCATGGCAAGCAGTGTCTAACCATGTGTATGGGTTTTGGTTGTAATGCCTGTGGTGTAGTAGGTTGCCGTATTATTGACTCTCCTCGTGAACGTCTTATTGCTATTCTCACCAATAATTTTGTGCCTTGTAATGGCCGTTTTCCCACTCTGATTACACTGATTAACCTCTTCTTTGTGGTAGGCATTACCCATGCTTTTCATTCTTTTTTAGCTACATTACTGCTACTTGGTTTTATTTTATTAGGTATTGGTATGACTCTTTTAAGCTCAAAAATACTTTCTATGACTTTTTTAAAAGGCCTGCCTTCTTCCTTTATCCTAGAGCTTCCCCCTTATCGTAAGCCTCAAGTCCTTAAAGTCATTACACGTTCTATTTTTGACCGAACCCTCTTTGTTTTAGGT
>JAEZKI010000102.1 GCA_023415525.1 Bacillota bacterium
GAGTAGGAGCAACTTTAACGAGGGGTTTCGTTTGAAAAAAGGTAAGTCCATAATCAGCTTCTGCTTCCTCCTGAAAGGCAATGACTCCTTCGGTGTTCCAATAATGAAGGGCTTGAAGTACTTCAGAATAAAGCATATTAAGGTTCTTAGCAACCTCCTCTAAAGAAAAAGAGGGGGTTGCAGAAGATGTACAGAGTGCAAGTAAATAAAGATAAACTTTAGAGTAGCCGTTAAGTGCCTTAGGCATATAGTCCATAATAAACCAGGTAGGAACATGAACAAAATCAGAATCTTTTATACTACATTTTACATAGGCCATAGGGCACCTCCTTTATAAAATAATCCTTATATGTGTTAGTATTATAGCACATAACAAGGAAAATATGACAACAAAAAAAGAAATCCTCTTGAGCAACAAGAGGATTTCTGAGGATAAACTGTTAATAAAAAGTCTAACTATCAACAAGTATAAAAAATTAAAACAGTGGATAGTGTGGATAACTATTGCCCTAATAAAATATCAGCAACTTGGTTGACATTGCCAGCGCCCATAGTAATCACTAAATCTCCTGAAGAAACGTGGGTTAGAAGATAAGTAGCAATCTCATCAAAATCTGAAATATAAAGAGCTTCTTTGCCAAGACTGTGGATTTTTTTGACAATATCTTTAGAAGAGATATCCCCAGGATTTTTTTCCCTAGCAGCATAAATATCTGTGACAATGATATGGTCAGCTTCAGAAAGAACAGTGGCAAATTCATTAATGAAAGCTTTGGTTCGCGTATAGGTATGAGGTTGAAAGACAACGTAAAGGTCTTTATGGGGATAAACCTTAGAGATATTTAAGGTTGCACTGACCTCAGTAGGGTGATGAGCGTAATCATCTACAATAGTAATATCATGAACCCTTCCTTTGATTTCAAAACGTTGATTAGCACCAGTAAAGCCCTTAAGTCCTTCGTTAAGAACAGGAATAGTAATACCCAAGAAGTGGCATACACTACAAACCGATAAGCAGTTTAGAATATTATGAGGACCTGGCGAATGAAGAACAATGCGTCCCATAAAGGTACCTTTATAATAAGCATCAAAGGAAGCACATGCTGTATCATCAAAGGAAATGGAATCAGCATACCAATCTGCGCTAGGGTCTAGGCCAAAGGTTTCAACTTTACAAGTAAGAGATTTTATAAGCTCTTCCACATGATCTATGGTATGATTGATTGCTAAAAAGCCATCTTCTGGGATGGAAGACGCAAATTTTTGGAAAGATCTACGTATTTGATGAATATCTTTAAAATAATCTAAATGATCTTCTTCGATATTTAAAATAATTCCTATTTTAGGAAAGAAGTCTAAGAAACTATCACAATATTCACAGGCTTCTGTTAGGAAGTATTCAGACTTTCCGGTACGGATATTTCCATTAAGAACTTTAAGAATGCCTCCCACAGTAATAGTAGGGTCTAAGTGAGCCGCTAATAAACCATGAGTTAACATAGAAGTAGTAGTTGTCTTACCATGAGTACCTGATACACAAATAGGGTAATGGTAGTCATTCATCATCATTCCTAAAAACTCAGAACGTGTAACAAGTTCAAGTCCCTTAGCTTTACAAGCCATAAGCTCAGGATTATCTTGATTAATAGCCGCAGTATAGACGACTAAATTAGTATCATCAGCTACATTTTCAGGACTGTGACCATAATAGACAGTAATACCAATATTCTCCAGGTGCTTTGTAGTAAGAGAGCTTTTCATATCTGAGCCAGTTACAAGACATCCTTTTTTATAGGCGATTTCTGCAAGTCCACTCATACTAATTCCACCAATACCAATGAAGTGAATTTTCTTTTGACACAAAGAGTTGAGATTCGTCATACAATTAATCCTTTCAATAGGAAAAGTTTTATTTAAAATGATAGTAGTATACTCATATCATATGTATGCAGTATATGCTTCTATCATTATATACCACAACTAAAAAAAATAACAAATATTTTTTAGTACCTTATAAAAATAAGGGTTTTAAGAGAGAATTAAAAATATGAATGTTTTTGGTGAAATGCTTTTAAATATTCACTTTTTTATTTATAATAAAGATAAGAAAAATCAAGAGATAAAAAGGAGAAGTTTAATGACAAAGAAAGTACAAAAACACGAGAGAATTAGCGTTATTACCAATATTTTAACTAATCATCCTAATAAAATTTTTACACTAGCCCATTTTTCTGAGTTTTTTAATTGTGCAAAGTCTACGATCAGTGAAGATTTAGATGTGATTAAAGAAATATTTAATCAATATGAGCTGGGGAATATAGAAACTGTGTCAGGAGCTGCTGGAGGGGTTTATTTTAATCCTTTAATGACAAAAGAACAAATAAAAAGATTTACGCAAGAGTTGTGTGAGTTGATTAATACCAAAGAAAGAATTATTCCAGGAGGCTATATCTATATGAATGACCTTCTTTATTCACCTATTATTTCTAAAAATATAGGTATTGCATTAGCTAGTTTATTTAAGGGTATTGAAGTAGATTATGTCATTACAGTAGAAACAAAGGGAATTCCTATTGCCCTAATGACAGCAATGGTATTAAATAGGCCTATGGTTGTTGTGCGCAATCAAAGTAAACTAACGGATGGAACAGTTATTCATATGAATTATATTACAGGAAGTAACCATCGCATTAAGACCATGTGCCTATCTACAAAAGCTATAAAAAAAGGCTCTAAGGTATTATTTATTGATGACTTTATGAAAGCAGGAGGAACAGCAAAGGGAATTATTGACCTGATGCAAGAATTTGAATCAGAAATAGTAGGAATAGGTGTACTGATGGCTACACAAAGTCCACAAGAGAAATTGGTGAAAGATTTTAAATCTCTATTATGGATAGATACAGTTGATGAAACCAATAAAGTAGTCGATATATATAGTGTTTAGACCTCTATCTAACACGAAATATAATTTGAGAAACAATTTCAATATTGTAAAGAAAACGTTGTAATGTTAAAATATAGGTGTACTATTTTTTATGCACTGTATAGAGGCACTATTTTGTACATTATAAGAATTAAATCTAGGGAGTAATGACATAGTTAGGAGGGGTTACATGAATAAAGAAGAAATGCTTGCTATGCTATTAGCAGGTGGACAAGGTAGTAGATTAGGGATTCTTACAAAGCAGATTGCAAAACCAGCGGTTATGTTTGGAGGGAAATATCGTATTATTGATTTTCCATTAAGTAACTGCATTAACTCAGGAATTGATACGGTGGGTGTATTAACTCAATATGAGCCATTGCTTTTAACTAAGCATATTGGGATAGGAATACCATGGGATTTGGATAGGAAAACAGGTGGAGTCACTATTCTTTCACCTTACGTTAAAAAAGGAAATGAAGGTTCATGGTATTCAGGAACAGCTAATGCAATTTATCATAACATTCGCTATATCGATGAACAAAATCCAGAATATATTCTTGTTTTATCGGGTGATCATGTTTATAAGATGGACTATTCAGCCATGTTAGAGGAGCATAAGAAAAATCAATCAGATGCCACCATTGCAGTTATTGAAGTGCCTCTGGATACAGCCAATCAGTTTGGAATTATGAATGCAAATGAAAATGGGCGAATTATCGAATTTGAAGAAAAACCTGCCCATCCTAAAAGTAACTTAGCATCTATGGGAATTTATATATTTACTTGGGAAGTTTTGAAAGAAGCACTTATAAAAGATAATGCTATTCATTCTGATAGTGATTTTGGAAAACATATTATTCCTGATATGATTAATACGGGAAAGAATGTTTATGCGTATCATTTTAATGATTATTGGCGAGATATTGGAACGATAGAAGCTTATTGGAAAGCAAATATGGAGCTTACAGATACGGTCCCAGTTTTTAATCTCTACGATGAATTTTGGAAAATTTATACGAATATAGAGCATCAACTTCCGCAATATATGGGTGAAAAGGCTATTCTTCATCAATCTCTCATTTCAGAAGGTTGTGAGGTTTATGGCGAAGTTTATAATTCTGTTTTAGGACCACGTGTTATTATCGAAGAAGGAGCCAAAATTTATAATTCCATTATTATGGCAGAAACAGTAATTAAGAAGGGTACATATTTAGAGAAATGTATTATATCTGAAAAATCTCAAGTAGGAGAGAATACTAAGATAGGTGTAGGGGAAAGTAAGGTTCATGTAACCAAACCTCATATCTATTCAAGTGGTATTACTGTAATAGGTGATAATACAATAATACCTGATAATGTCATAGTGGGTAAGAACTGCGAAATAGGTGGACATACCTTGCCAGAACATTATCCAAATGGGAAATTAGAAAGCGGTCATTCGCTTATCATCTAGGGGGGAAGAACAGTGAGAGCTATTGGTATTATATTAGCAGGCGGCAAGAGAAATACTCTTGGTGTCCTTACAAAACAAAGAAATTTGGCAGCTATGCCAGTAGGAGGTTCCTACAGAGCGATAGACTTTGCTCTTAGTAATTTAAGCAATTCAGGGATCAAGAAGGTAGCTATTATTGCACAATATAGTGCGAGATCATTAGCCGACCATATTAGTTCTTCAAAATGGTGGGACTTTGGAAGAAAAAAGACAGGACTTTTCTTATTTACGCCTAATATGTCAAGTCAAGAAGCCTTTGGATTTAGAGGAACTGCAGACTGTATTTTCCAAAATATAGAATTCCTTAAGAAAAGTAATGAGCCCTATGTGGTTATTACCTCAGGTGAGCAAGTATACCGTATGGACTTTGAAAAGATTATTAGATATCATGAGAAAAAAGGTGCAGACATTACGATTGTATGTAAAAATATGCATTCTTATAATGTGGAGGAGTATGGTGTCATTGGACTTGACTATGATAATAAGATGGTAGAGTTTGAAGAAAAGCCTCTTAATCCACAGTATACAAC
>JAEZKI010000139.1 GCA_023415525.1 Bacillota bacterium
CTGCATCTTTGGTATGAGCCTCGTTTTACTCTATACAACAAGTGGTATTTACCATTTAGTACAAGCAACGGATGATATTCTATTACGTTTAAAGAAATTAGACCATTCTATGATTTTTATTTTAATAGCTGGCTCTTACACACCTTTTGCTATGCTCTCTTTAACAGGTACTTGGAAATGGGGAATCATTATTACTGTCTGGAGTTTGGCACTTTTAGGCATTACTCTTAAAGTACTTTGGATTGATATGCCCAGGTGGCTTTCTACTCTCTTCTATATTGGAATGGGATGGATTGCTCTTTTTGCACTCAAACCTCTCTATGCTTCTCTTTCTTTAGGTGGTTTCTTGTTTTTAGTAGGTGGTGGATTGATGTATACTATTGGTGGATTCATCTATGCCACTAAAAAACCTAACCTATGTCCTAGCTTTGGCTTTCATGAACTTTTTCATATTTTCGTTATGTTGGGCAGTGCTTGCCATTATTGGGCAGTATTCCGCTACGTGCTTTAATCATTTAAGCCAAGGAAGTGGACTAACGCCCGTACTTTCTTACAAGCTAAAACAACTCCCCCTCAAATTCCTTGCTCTAACGGTCTTTGAAGGGGAGTTTCGTTCGTTATAGGATTATCGTTTAGCTAGATAAAGTTTAGATCTTCTAGATAGTCCCTTTTACTTATTATCTAAATTTAACTTTTCAAAACCTATAAAAGAAAAGCCATATATTATTTTATCATGACTATACTTTATGCCATTTGTTGTTGGAGAATATAATTCAATTAAATGGTATGGCGAGCTCTTGGCTGATACATCAAATTTAAGAATGGTTCTTTCTTTATCTTTAATGCTAAAATTATTATAATACCACTTTCCAGTGTACACGCAATTGTTGCTTGAGAATTTAGCTTTTACCCATATCTCCTCTGCGGAAGGGAAATCATACTTGACCTTACCCCTAACGAAAAAAACATAACAATCTGTTTTTTCTTCTATTCTAATTTCAGGGTTATTGACTTTAGGCGTTCTAATACCATAGCTTGAACCATCATCCTTGTAGCAAATTGGCTTTCCCTGTTCATCCAGTCTAAGAAGAAATCCAGCTGTAGACTCCCTCTCCTTGCCATCAATAACTAAATCTAATCCAATAAATACTTCTGATTTCTTTGTCAAACCTTTGAAAAAGTATTTAGGAATAACCAAATTACAAGAGACGTCTAACTCCTCTGCTAATTGAAACGAATCCTTGAATGCAAGGATTAAGCTGCTAAAATTAGCATCATATTCATTAGATGCAACACTTCCGTCCATTACCACATCCACGCTAATGAAGTTACTGGTGTTATCCTTAATGCCTATCTGAGATAAATAACTAGTTAAGCCATGGGAATAGCCCATTGCACTATTATTAAAGTAGGTGTCTATCATTAAGTTTTCCTTTGTTCGTCTACCATAACGGTTATCAAAATGACACTTTAAGCTCTTGGCATTTTGATCATTAAAGATAACATTATCAATATGAATAGTCCCTGTTTGATCTAGTGCACTTAAACGCGTTTCCTGCGTTAAGTTAAGGAAAACTTGTTCCGTTGTGTTGAGATGTTTTAGAGGCACAGCCATTTTTATTTTAAACTTATAATAATTATTACTCTCTATGCCAGGCTGCGATTGCCCATCAGGAAATTTCACAAGAAAACCTTTATTCTCTTTACAAATTAAAAATTCTGAAGAATTTGGTTCTCCTACTGGTTGCTTATTTTCATGAGTTCCCCTTACATATCCCAGTTTTAGCAAAAGGCTTATGTTGTTATCATCTAAACAAGACTGCAGTAAAAATTCTTTTGATATAAGGATCTCATATTCTACAGAAGTGGCAATAAATGGCGTATCCGATATAAAAGTAAAAGATGCAGTAGAAACATCTCCAGATTTTACAGGTATGGTGCAGACACGGTTAGTATCTGTATGAGTAGGTAAAGTAGGAATTTGAGAGGCATCATTTGATGTTACTGTACTAGCTGTAGCTTTTATAAATTGAGTTTCCTGTAAAGGTGGGTCTGAAGATTGTTTAGAGCTTTGCGGTGAATATCCATAACAAAAACTACTACATATTACCCATACCAAAAATACAATTATCTTTTTCATAGAGCGCCTCTCCTTCACAAAATATAAATAATCTCCACAAAACAAACAGCTATTGATTCTAAATTTAGTATAAAGCAAACAGCCTAATTTTTAAATCACTAATCTAATTGGGACAATTAAAAATAAGACTTTAGGTAATAGAGGTCTAGGTTCATCTTATACACAAAAATAAGCCACTCATAAATGAGTGGCTCTTATATACATATAGTATTGGTTCAGATTAAGCGCGAACTACGTTAGCAGCTTGTGGTCCTCTGTTACCTTCAACGATATCAAAGTTAACTTCTTGACCTTCTTCTAATTTTTTGAATCCTTCACCTTGGATAGCTGTGAAATGTACGAATACATCATCTCCGCCTTCTCTTTCAATAAAACCAAAACCTTTTTCTGCATTAAACCATTTAACTTTACCTGTCATTTTAACAAGGCCTCCTTAAAAATCTTTTATTGCTAAAACACTGTTACGCAAAACGTATTCGGTCTTGCATGTCATTTGTTACAAGAGGCCTACCTATCGTTTTTGTTTCAATATTTTAACTTACAAGATAAGATTATCATAATTGATGAAAAAAATCAAGGCAAATTACAGATATTTTCTTTAAAACATTTAGTTTTGATTATAATTTTTTATAATATTCTGACTAAATTTATAGTGACTTTCTCTTACTTTTTGTTTATTATTACAGCATTTTACGCTTATTTATACTATTTTATTCCATATATCCAATCTTTTTACAAGTGGCTTCTTAGCTCCTATTATGATAGAATATAACCTAATAATTAAGCTATTTTAAAGGAGCCTTTTATGAATAATGTAGATAAAGTTTATCTTGAAATGTGCCAATGTATTTTAGATAAGGGAATTTTCAAAGAAGATCGGACAGGGGTAGGTACTTATAGTCTCTTCGGGTATCAGCTTCGTTTTAATTTAAGAGAAGGTTTCCCCCTTCTTACAACTAAGAGAGTGCCTTTTAAGATCATTGCTAGTGAACTCCTTTGGTTCTTAAAGGGAGATACTAATTTACGTTACTTACTGCAAAACAATAATCATATATGGGATGAATGGGGCTTCCAAAAGTGGGTAACCTCCAAGGATTATAAAGGACCTGATATGACTAATTTCGGTATTCGCTGTACTCAAGATGAGGCTTTCAATAAACTCTATGAAGAACAAATGAAATACTATCAAGAACAAGTTTTAACAAATGATGCTTTTGCTGAAGCTTATGGTGATTTAGGCAATGTCTATGGTAAGCAATGGCGTCACTGGGAGGGCGGAAATGGAAAAGTTTATGATCAAATCAAATGGGTGATTCATGAAATTAAAAATAATCCTACCTCGAGGCGACTCCTGGTAAATGCTTGGGATGTAGCTTCTGTTTATGAAGGTCTTATGCAACTTCCTCCTTGTCATTTTTGCTTCCAATTTTATGTTATAGAGGGAAAGCTCAGCTGTCTTTTTAATATGCGCTCTAATGATGTTTTCTTAGGACTTCCATTTAACATTGCTTCTTATGCCCTTCTTACCCACCTCATTGCCCATGAATGTGGTCTTGAAGTAGGTGATTTAGTTTACACGGGTGCAGATGTTCACCTTTATGCCAACCATGTGGAACAAATGAAGGAGCAACTCACAAGAACCCCTCGTGAGCTTCCTATTTTAAAGCTTAATCCAGTCATCCGGTCTGTGTTTGACTTTAATTTAGAAGATTTAGAGCTTGTAGGCTACAACCCCCACCCAGTCATTAAAGCGCCTGTAGCTGTTTAAGCTTTGTTTTTTATAATTTAACTTATCTTTAAAA
This sequence comes from Bacillota bacterium, assembly GCA_023415525.1. GTDB lineage: Bacteria > Bacillota > Clostridia > Lachnospirales > Cellulosilyticaceae > Sporanaerobium. The sequence continues at coordinate 3,943 of JAEZKI010000139.1, forward strand.
AGGAGGATACAGATGATTCATCTCATTGTGGCTACCAGCAAAAATAACCAAATAGGTATCAATAACCAGTTGCCTTGGCATATTCCTGAAGACTTAGCCTATTTCAAAGAAATGACAAAGGGGCATACCGTGCTTATGGGACGAAAAACCTTTGAAAGTATAGGCCGACCTCTCCCCCATCGTCAAAATGTGGTCTTAACCCGTGATAAAAACTTTAATCCTGCAGGAGTAACTGTTCTTCACTGTCTAGAAGAAGCCCTTACCTTCTGCCAGGAGCAAGACCTTGTCTTTATTATCGGAGGAGGAGAAATCTATAAAGCTTTCCTTCCTTATGCTACTAATCTTTATATTACCCTCATAGATAAAGATATAGAAGGAGATACCTCTTTTTGCGATTATAAAGACTCCTTTAAATGTGTATCACGTGTTCCTGGCAAAACCCTAACCTCAGATGGATATTCCTTTAGCTTTACTGTTTGGGAGCCTAAATAGTTTTCCTATTTCCATGATTTTTCTTCTATATAAAAAGAGTGTTGTAATGACTACTTATAAAATAAGTTTTCATCTCAACACTCTTTTATTATTTACTTTGTCTTATTTATTAGCGTCTGTCTCTTCTTCCACCACGTTCGTTAGATGAGCGCCCACCTTGTTGTTTTTTGTTGGCTACTTCTAGATTAACTCTTCTACCCTTTAGGTCTTGGTCCACAAGATTAGACATAGCTTCTCCTAAGCCTACCTTTGGAATCTCAAAGAAAGAGAACTTATCTAAAAGATCGATACGGCCAATTTGCTTGCCTGTTATGGTTGTGTTAGAGGCTACAAACTTAACCAGTTCACTGGCTGTTAGGCGGTCTTTTTTACCTACATTAATGAAAAGACGAACCATATTGCTTTCTGCATAAGAATCAAGATTATTCATACGATTTCTACCTGGTTCTTCAATGGTTACATCTTTAGAAGAACCCATTACCGTATTTTTCATAGTCATTTTAAGGAAGGCTGCAGCCACTTCCACAGAAGTGGGGTAAGTTTCTTCTTCTAAATCATCTAACTCTTCAAGCATCTGTTCAATGTATTTCATGTATTTATTTAACTTACCATCTTGAAGAATCTCTTTTACTTCTCCTAAAATACCTGATAAAATATTTTCTTCGATATCTTCAATAGTAGGTGGTTTCATGAGTTTTATTTTACATTTGGTATAACGTTGAATATCTCTTAATTTATTCATCTCTCTACCAGCTGCAAAGCTAAATGAAACGCCCTCACGTTTTGCACGACCTGTTCTACCAATACGGTGAACATAATACTCTTCATCACTTGGAAGGTCATAGTTAAATACAGCATCTACATCGTCTACGTCAATACCACGAGCTGCTACATCTGTAGCAATTAAAATATCTACAAAGCCATTTCTAAAACGGCTCATAACACTGTCTCTTTGAAGCTGCTTCATATCACCATGTAAAGCTTCTGCACTGTAACCTCTCGCTTGAAGGTCTTTGCATAAGTCGTCTACACGCTTTTTGGTATTACAGAATACTACAGAAAGTTTGAAATTATTAGCATCAATCAAACGTGCTAATACCTCTACTTTATTACTCTCTCTAACTTCTAGATAAAATTGCTCTACTGTAGGTACCGTAAGGGCTTTATGCACCACATTAATTTTAACGGTATTGGTTTGATATTTGTCAGCAATATCTAAAATGGCTTTTGGAAGGGTAGCAGAAAAGAGAACAAATTGCCTATCTTCTGGTACACTTTCTAAAATAACATCAATATCTTCTCTAAAGCCCATATTAAGCATTTCATCTGCTTCATCTAAGATAATCATATGAAGCTGGTCTAATCGAAGGGTTTTACGACGTAAATGATCCATTATACGTCCAGGTGTTCCTATAATAATTTGTGGTTTTTTCTTCAGACCTGTAATCTGTCTTTCGATTTGCTGGCCACCATAAATGGGTAAAGAACGTACCCCTTCCTTATATTTGGTAAGGGCTTTTAATTCTTCTGTGGTCTGAATAACAAGCTCACGTGTTGGACAAAGAATCAATACTTGTACATGATCCTTGGTTACATCAATTCCTTCAATAGCTGGTATACCAAAGGCACATGTTTTCCCCGTTCCAGTAGGTGCCTGTGCAATCACATCCTTGCCTTGTAAAATAACCGGAATTGCTTTTGTTTGAATGGGGGTAGCTTCTTCAAACCCCATGTCTTGAACTGCTTTTTTAATTTCTTCTGATACTTCTAGTTGGTTAAATAGTAAACTTTCTATAATTATTACCTCTACAATCTATTTTGAATTTATAAGTGAAACATCGTTCTCCGCTTACATCAATACACTACATCATACTACATTTAGACAAAAATCACAAGAAGTAATGTTAGGAAAAGACTCATTGAATTTTTTTGCATTTATAAATCCCTCAAGGATTTTGCCTTTAAAGACGAAAAAAGCCAAGAAACCCATACTTATAGTATGTAACCTCTTGGCCTTTTTTATGCGCTACTCTTTATTTATCTCACTTGATTACCAATCATTACTTTTAAGCCCTGGTCTACTTTATTTTTTGACTCTACTTTTTATAAGGCTCTGAAGCTGCTATTGCCTTATCATATCTAGCAACCTGCTTCACAATAACTTCTTCAGTGGATTCTTTTACATTATGGGCAATCAACTTGGTATCATCTACAAATTCAGTTTCTACTCTTTTATTATTTATAAAGACATGAC
>JAEZKI010000147.1 GCA_023415525.1 Bacillota bacterium
TAATATCATATTTCTAACTAAAATTATACCTTTACTTTAATCGTTAATTTTTTATTCATTTTATATATTGGATATTTTAATTAAACTTTTCTTAAAATCCTGTTACCTTTAGTATAAAATTCAAAAAATTATTTCAATAACTCCCAAAACCAGTTTGACGCTTTATCTTATTTCTATAGTTTTTATATTTTTTATCACCAGATTTTATAAGTCCTCACTTTCACTTATCTTACTTCTCTTTAAAAGCGCATAGATCTCGCCAATCATATAGAGTGAACCAAAAGCTACAATACGTTTGGGTTCATGTTTCTTCGTAGCTAATTTAATAGCGTATTTTAGAGCTTCTTCTACCTTTAAACAGGTATGAACATTATTATGATAGTTTCTTACTAGTGTTACTAATTCTTCCATTGATGCTGCTCTCTTATTCTGTGGTAAGGTCACAATTAAATCATCAAATCGGTGAGCAATAAGTTCTAGCATCTTCCCTATTTCTTTATCTTTTAAAATAGTTACAACACCTATTGTATAACAAGGTTTTAAAAACCCTAAGGTTTGTTCAAGTGCCTTAATTCCATCTACATTATGGGCTCCATCCACATAGAACTCTGGTGAATCCATGACTTTTTCAAAACGCCCTGGCCATTTTGTCTTATACATACCCTGCTTTAACTGCACCTGAGATAAACTTATCTTTCCCTGTTTTTTTAACAACTCAATAACTTTTATAGCTATACTGGCATTATAGGCTTGATGTATGCCTAACATTTGCAAGGCATAATCCTCTCCTTCCATTTTGAAGGAAGTCCCTTCTTCTCTAACCTGCACTTTTTGAACCCTTTCTAAATCCACCCAAGTAAGAGTGGCCTTCTTTTGCTTGCATACCTCCTCAAATACCTTCATAGCTTCTTTTTCTTGAGTCGGTATGATCACTTCACCTTTTTCTTTAATAATACCGGCCTTCTCCCTAGCAATTTGAGAAAGTGTATCCCCTAAAATTTCTTTGTGGTCCATAGCTATTTTAGTAATAACGGAAACAAGTGGCTGAGAAATGACATTGGTGGCATCCAAACGTCCTCCTATACCTACTTCTAATACCACAAAATCTACTTCTTTTTCTAAAAAATAAAGAAAAGCTACCACCGTAAGGGCCTCAAAATAGCCTAACTCTCTATAGCCTTCTTGCATCGTCTCTCTATTGGCCTCTCTTACCCTGTCCATAGAGCTCCAAAAGTCATCCTCTGTAATCTTTTCAGCATTTATACGGATACGCTCATATAATTCCACCAAATGAGGTGAGGTAAAAGTCCCAACCTTATAACCAACCTCACTTAAAATACTATTGGTAAACTCTGTAACAGAACCTTTTCCATTGGTCCCAGCTATATGAATAATTTGGAGTTGCTCTTGAGGGTTACCTAGCCTATCTAAAACGGCTACTATATTTTCTAATCCTGGTTTTATACCAAAACTGCTTAGGCCTTCAAAATAGTCTTGCGCTAATTTTCTACTCATGATCCTTACCTCTTATCTCACTCAAAATTAGTTTAACATTCCCCTCTATTCTATCATTCTCAACTTATTTTTCAATTAAAATAATGTCCTATGTAAAAGATTTAGCCGTTTAATTTCTATCAAGTTTGTCTATACTTTTTCTATAAGGAGTGTGATAACACGTGCGTATTCCAAAACACATCGCATTAATTCCTGATGGTAATAGGAGATGGGCAAAAGAATTGGGATTAGAAAAACATAAAGGCTATAAACATGGACTAACTCCAGGTGTAGAAGCCCTCCTACTGGCTCAACACTATAATGTAGAAGAACTCACTTACTATGGGTTTACTACTGACAATTGTAAAAGACCACCCTTACAAGTGAAAGCTTTTATTGACGCTTGTGTAGAAGCAATAGAGCTTATTAAACAGCATAATGTTAGTTTGTTAGTTGTTGGTAACACTAACTCTTCTTTGTTTCCTAAGATGCTTCTCCCCTACACAAAAGAGCGTGTTTCTTTTGGAACTGGACTTACTAAGGTAAACTTCTTAGTCAACTATGGTTGGGAATGGGACTTAAGCCATATGGAGACTTCCTCTAGCAATCGTTTTTCGATTACAGATTGTCTATATTCTAAGGCTGTTTCTCGTATTGACCTTATCATTCGTTGGGGAGGTCGCAGACGTCTTTCAGGACTTCTTCCTATTCAATCCGTCTATGCCGATATCTATGTTTTAGATGAGCTGTGGCCTGACTTTACAGAGGAACAATTTGAAAGGGCTCTTAACTGGTATAGTACGCAGGATGTTACCTTGGGTGGTTAAAAAAACACACTAGAAATCTCTAGTGTGCTCCTACTACCTTTTTATAAGCTTAGGTTCTATTTAACCTCTTTATAGACCACTTTATTTTCTAAGAATTCTAAGATGCGCTCACAATATGCTGTATCTTGTTCCATATTTTTAAAATCACAATTTTTTACAATAAAGTGTTCCCAAGAATCCCTTAACCAGGTTTCACAGTGTGGAGGGGCTACCTCTTTTAATCGTTCCATATTAGAAGGTGGCACATCTTGATCACCACTACAGGCAATAAGCAAAATAGGTCTTCCGTTATGCTTTTGAATGGCTTCTCGAGGTGTCCTACTTAGCTTATCTTTGCCATAGGTTACCTCTATGCACTTTCCTATTATCTTCCTTTCAAAAGTACAGATAAATTGGGGAACATGAAATCTACATAGGAGATCTTCAACTACTTCTTCAAAGCCAGAATAAGCAGACATGGCTATAAGCCCATCCATTTCCTCTATTTCTCCAAATGCATTTATTGCAATAGCCCCTCCCATAGATACACCATGTATCACAATAGGAACGTCCTTGTAACAAGGCTGCTGTTTTAAATAGTTCACTGCTGCCCTTACATCTTCCACTTCTTCATAGCCTAAGCCTATTCGCTTTCCTTCACTTTTTCCATGACTACGAACTTCTAAAAGCAAGGTGGCATACCCCTTCTCCTTCATCCACTTTGAATGACCATAAAAATAAGTAACAGAAGGTTGCATGATTCCACTTAAATAAATAATAACAGCCTTTGGTTCCTGAACACTTACTTCTGCTGCCCACAACTTTAGTCCATCTTCTGTTACCAGTTCTAACTCCTTGGCTTCTAAGCCAAACTCCTCTGGTCTATAAATCCCTTGCATTGGATATTTAGAAGAAATTTCTCCCTGATAATCTACATGATCGTATATTATCCCATAGAATACCACCCAGGGACAAAGGGTTAATACAATGAGTAGACTACAAACTATACCACCTAGTAACTTTATTTTAAGCTTCCCTCTCTTTACCTTATTGATATTTTTTATTCGTCTCGTTCTTTCTTCTTGCATTATATCTTCCCCCTTATTCCCCTACTTATGCTCTTCTCCTATTTCGACTAATTACCAAACATTATACTATTCATTAAAAAGAAATTAAATTTTATTTTTTATATTTAACTTAAATAGCTATATTTCTTAAATTGTGGTAAAATAATTCTAAATTTACACAATATTTAGTTATTTATTCAAATGCGTCCTATACTATCTTGGCAGCTTACACACTATCTACAAAACAAGGGGGAAGTTTATGAAGTCATTAAAAATTACCATTGTCTCTGTTATTGTCTTATGTACCATCTTATCTTCATCTATTATCGGTGCCCTAAGTATCTTTAATTCAACCCGTATTTCTGCTGGGGATTCGGCTTCATTTATGCGGCTTACCTGTAAAAATAAGCAAATTGAAATAGATGGCCTTATTTCTCGAATTGAGCAATCTGTTAATACCCTTAGTCTCATGGCTGAGCACTCTTTAGATCAATTGGATAAATTCAAAACAAGCCCTTCTTATGTCACTGCTTATACCGATAAACTGAAAGATCTAGCCCTTCAACTTGGTCAAAATACAGAAGGTGCTTTAAGTGTTTATATCCGCTATAACCCTGATTTTACAGAACCTACTTCTGGTGTATTCTTACTTCGTGATAATACTGATAGTACTTTTCAAGATATAACACCTACTGACTTTAGTATGTATGATCCTACTGATACAGAACATGTAGGATGGTATTATATACCCGTTCAAAATAAAGCACCTACTTGGATGAGTCCCTATATGAATGCCAATGTTAACATCTATATGATTTCTTATGTTATTCCCATCTACAAAGATGGTGAATCTATTGGTATAGTAGGAATGGATATTGACTTTAGCCAAATTCAGTCTATTGTCGATAATACTTCTATTTATACCTCTGGCTATGCTTTTCTAACCAATACTAATCATGATATTATGCACCATTTTAGCTTACCTTTTGGTACAAACCTTAAGGATGTTGAAAACGAGGATTTTACATCTCTCATGGAAGCCTTAGATACAGAACACTCCGATACCCTTATTAATTATACTTACAAGGGAGAAAGTAAGAGCATGGTTTATGCTCCTCTTAGAAACGGTATGCGGTTTATATTAACGGCACCTCTTGAAGAAATTCATGCTAATTCAAAAATGCTTATTATACAAGTCCTTATTTCCGGTTTAATAACTATTCTCTTT
>JAEZKI010000153.1 GCA_023415525.1 Bacillota bacterium
ATGGGAAAATTATTTGGAACAGATGGTGTGAGAGGAGTAGCTAATACGGAGCTTACAGGGAAACTAGCTTTCCAAGTAGGCCAAGCTGGCGCCTATGTTTTAACAAAAGAGACAAAAAAACAACCTAAAATAATTGTTGCAAGAGATACCCGTATTTCAGGGACGATGTTAGAAGCTGCTCTTGTAGCAGGGATTTGTTCAGTAGGAGCTAAAGCTATTTCAATTGGTGTTGTGCCAACACCAGCTGTTGCTTATTTAACAAGAGAATTAGGTGCAGATGCAGGCGTTATGATTTCTGCCTCTCATAATCCTTTAGAATTTAATGGCATTAAATTTTTCAACTCAGAAGGTTATAAACTCAGAGATGAATTAGAAGAAGAGATTGAAAATCTTATTCTTACTAGAAGTGATAACATCCCACTTCCTATAGGAGAAAATGTAGGAACATGGGATATGAATCATTCGGTTATTGAAAAATATATAGATTTTGCATGTAGTACTATTCCTGGAGATCTCAAAGGGATTAAAGTACTTATAGACTGTGCAAATGGAGCAGCTTCAGAGGTGGCTCCAATAGCATTACAAAGATTAGGTGCAGATGTAGAAGTGATTCATTATAAGCCTAACGGTGTTAATATTAATAAGCTTTGTGGTTCTACTCATATGGGGGATTTACAAAGTCAAGTGGTCGGTCGTGGGATGGAAGTTGGTGTAGCTTTTGATGGTGATGCTGACAGATGTTTAGCAGTAGATGAAAAAGGTGAGATGATAGATGGAGACCAGATTTTAAGTATTATAGGTTTAGATATGAAAAAATCGGGTACATTAAAACGTAATACTATTGTAGCAACCGTTATGAGTAATCTAGGTCTTACAGTTATGAGCAAAGAAAAAGATGTTAATTTGATTCAGACCCGTGTAGGTGATAGATATGTATTAGAGAAAATGTTAAAACATAACTATAACTTAGGTGGTGAACAATCAGGGCACGTTATTTTTTTAGATTTCAATACAACAGGAGATGGACTGATTACAGCTATTCAACTCCTTTATGTAATGAAAAAAACAGGGAAGCCTCTTTCTGAACTTAAAAAATATATGCAAGTTTTTCCACAAGTACTTGTAAATGCACGAGTTAGAAATGAGGATAAACATGCTTATCTGGAAGATTTGGAAATTCAAGAAGCCATTGAAAAATTAGAGGATAAATTTAAAGGTGAAGGAAGAGTACTTATTCGACCTTCAGGAACAGAACCTTTAGTTAGAGTTATGATAGAAGGTAAAGATAAGGTTGTCATTGAACAAGAAGCTCAGAAGTTGGCCAAACTTATAGAAGAACGTCTAAATTAAATATTTTAAATAAAACGACTATGCTAAGGAATGAGTATAGTCGTTTAGTATTATATAAGAGTGGTTGTTAAGTCATGAAAATGTACCCTATAAAGTAGAGTACTAAATAAAGAGATTATGCAATGTTTAAAAGATGATTTCTGTATCCTATTAATAGGGACGGGCCATTCCTGATTAACTAACTCATCTATTAAGCTATATATTCGTGAACTCAAGTGAGTAAAAGAAAATAAAAAATTAAGGGACAGGCCATTCTTAAAACTAAGGACAGGTTATTCTTGATATACATATAGTTCAAGAGATAAATCATTATTATATGATGAATAGAAAGCTTGATATTATAGGATACTATATTATGGGTATATTAATGCGCTAAGGAGGTATTAAAGATGGTAGAGCAAGCAGATGATAATACACTGAGCTTTCCGAATACAGTTAATAAAATTGTATCAGAAGGAGGAGAGAATGCAAAAGAGATTATAAAACTTATAAAGCAAAGTGGGAAAGTAAGGGGATATGAGCTTTCAGATGGAAAACAGATTTCCGTAGAAGAAGCTATTTCAATGGCAAAAGAAAATATGCTTAAAAATGTGGGAGTATCTATATCAAAGGATGGAAGTGAATATATTCGTTCCTTAGCTGATGGTGATGAATCCAATAACTTAGGGAATTTACCATCGATTACTTTTGATAAAGACAGTTAATTTTAGTTAAAACTTAATTATTAATAGATCATTTGAAGGGGTAATTGCACTAAGCAATGCTCCTTTTTACAGATACAGATAATTTTTAATTCCAAAATGAGGTAGTTATAATAAAAGAATATGGTTATACATATGAATAAAATTGGCATATCAATAAGACCTAATGGTAGCCTGAAGTAGGTCATAATAGAAGGCGATTAAGTAACGTAGGATAGGCATCTATATAGTCAATTCCTTTAGTTACTAGTTTCGAAATACTTGATTGCGTAATGTTACCTAATATTACCGCTATAACTTTATGAGGAATTTCACAGAAACAAACCATAAGATAACAGCATAGAGCACGAAATTCTATATATTTTATATGACGCTTGGCATAAAGCCTGTTAGGAGAGATACCTAAATGTTCAGCAGTGGCTTCGATAATTTCCTTCGGGGTACGAGTACGCAGGATAATATGACGTTCACTGAGATATTGGTATTTTTCAGGAATAAAGTTAAATTGTAAGCACGCTATTTCATCTTTAGTGGAAGAAGCGCATAAGGAGATATAGTTTAGATAATTATCTGGATGGGTAAGATCAAAAATTTTAGTTAGATAGGATGTATTAATAATCCCAAATCGATCTGTATTATTTATATAATCAGGTAGACTAGAGTAAGGATAATCATATATATGATTCTTATAATTGGGTAAGTCGCTAGGATTAGCATGAATATAAATGGAGGCGTTAATGAAATATTGATTAGATGAAATAATTTCGCTTTTAAATCTTCCTTGGAAGACAGGACCTATACGATGGTATTTTTTATTATAATAGCAGGCATAGAAGGAGTTGATGAAATGCATAATCTTTGAGATATTTGAGCCTAGAGGATCAAGAATAAAATGAGCATGATTATCCATTAGGCAAAAAGAATATATATTAAAGTAATATTTTTTCTTTGCAATAGATATAACCTCAAGATAGGTTTCTTTATCTTCATTTTCCTTGAATAGGAGTACTTCAGAAATACTCCGAATCATTATATGATACATAGCGTCTGATTTTGTTTCTCTTGCACATCTGGGCATAGGGCATAACCTCCTGATTAATATTTTTTAAGTATGAACAACTATTCGAAAAATTAATCAGGATAGATTTATAAAAAGAGTAGAAAAGAAAGAGCTGCCCCTAAAGGAAGATCAAGATTAAAGAATGACCTGTCCCTCTAGACCAAGAAAAGATGAAGAATGACCTGTCCCTAAAGAAAGATTAAAGATTAAAAGAAAAGATCAAGAATGACCTGTCCCTCAAAAAACTCGAACCCTCAAAAAAACTCAAGATCACAAGAAAGACATCAAGATTCCTAAAGATTTAGGAAAAAGAGAAGCGATAGGGGGGCTATCGCTTAAGAGATATAGAGTCTATTAATTTCTTTAAACAAAATTAGGGTTTATGAGATAATTTTAATGGGGAGGAATCATAATTACCTCGTGATTAGTATATCCCTATTGAGATAAAATATGTAGAGTGAGCAAGTTCCTTAACATGGAAATGAATAAATTGAGCTATAAATAAAATGGATGGAAAGTTTAGTGAGACTAGAAAGTATTTTTAGGAAAAGGAGAGAGAAAAGATAGCGTAAAAACAAAAGGTATTAAAGTTATAATTGATTAATATAATGAGTAGTAGGACTAGCAGTGTATCTAATAGTGTAGGTATAGTGGTTAATGATGCAAAATAATAAATGTAAAAGAGTCAATGTAAAATACAACTCAACTAGAAAAATTTTAATAATGAATACTCCTGTGATAGGATTCATGAACTATGAAAAATTAAATGGAATGGATATTTATTATAATCACAATGATTGCATAAATTCTCTTGAAAACAAATATCAAAGTTTTAGGGAGTGTCATTTTCTATCCTTGGCCTCATGACACCAGAGGAAATCTTTGAATAGCAATTAGAACTCATATATTTTATTTTTGTAATTCATGAAAAAATATAAAATAAGTAAGTAAAATGTATGCAGGAGAGAGTACAAACAATCTAAGAAGAATATATAAAATTTACCTATATACTTAAGGGGGGGTAAGCATATATAATAGGTGTAGGGTGTGTCCCTATATTATGGGATGTGAAAGACTTTTATTATAGAGCCGTAGGTTATTCGGTTATATTATGAAACCGTACATTATACGGAGGGGGTGCCAATGTTGGATGAGTACAAAAAAATGGGTGGCGATGAGGAGCAGACCATTTACTGTAATTGCTGCGCAAAGCCAATTGAGAGAACTAAGATAATTGGCAAATATGTAGATCATCTACATGTTGAGAAAGCTTGGGGATATTTTTCTTCTAAGGACTTAATGGGGCATTCTTTTAACATCTGTGAGAAGTGTTATGATGAGTGGATTTCTAGTTTTGTTATTCCAGTAGCAGAATTTGGTATAGAAGAACTTAGAATTTGTTCAGAAGAAGAGATGCAACAACTTAATGTGGCATATGCTCAGCAATTAGCCAAATAAGGTGCACTTAATTGAGGTAGCAACTTAAATCATTTTAAAAAGGAGCTGTGGCACTAAGATGTGAACTGCTCCCCACCAAGTAGGTAATTAAAAAAAAACTTTTCTGCCAGTAGATTATAGTCTACTGGCAGTTTTTATGCTACCTTAAAATATATTTGGTATTTTTCTAGTGGAATTGAGGCACCTAAGCTTCTCAGTAATATTTATGATTGTAGTACTTGATATGAATTTCTACTGTTCATAATGATAGGGAATCTTTTATCTGACGAGTTCTCATGAACCATTCAATTATACTTCTTTATCCATCATTGAAATTTAATTATTGAACGGAGGCACTATTTTTGGTGAATATCTTATCTTGAGTAGCTCTCTTACCTTTGTCATAGAAAAAACTCCCTTCTAAGTGACAAGTTCTAAATATTTCATTTGTCTATCAAGAAGGAGCATATTATAGCTC
>JAEZKI010000190.1 GCA_023415525.1 Bacillota bacterium
AAGCTAGGCCTTGTCAGCTCTTATATCTTGCCATCTCCTGCTAAAGTGTTTAATAGCTTTATGAAGATGGTACAAACCGGTGAGGTTTTTGAGGATATTTGTATCAGCTATGTAAGGGTGTTAAAAGGTTTCTTTATCGCCACATTGTCAGCCTTTGTATTGGCTATGGTGAGAGTGATTTTACCAAAGTACAATGATTACTATGAAAGTATTATCCAGTTTTTAAAGAATGTCCCCCCACTCAGCTTAATTTCTCTTTTGATTTTATGGTTTGGTATTGGTGAAACAACTAAAATTGGAATTATTGTATTAACTTCATTTTTCCCTATTTATTTAAATACTGTCAAAGGTTTTACAAGCTGTGAAGAGAAGCTCTTGGAAGTTGGAGAAATCTATGGTTATTCAAAAGTAGATAGTTTTTTTAAAATTAGATTACCCTATGCCCTATCTGATATTTTAGTAGGGATGCGGGTTGGGCTTGGCTATAGTTGGCGAGCCATTATTAGTGCAGAAATGATTGCAGCTTCAGCAGGTCTAGGACATATGATTTTATTTGCTCAACAGATGTCTCGAACAGATAAAGTTATCGTTGGCATATTGGTTATTGGTGTGGTGGGCTATATGACGGATCGGTTATTTGCATGGGTTATTGATAAGACTTTGAAAGGGTCAGAAAAAAATGGATGGGATTAGTTTAGTAAAAGTCAGCAAGACCTATACAGTGGATCAAGAACCAGTTAAAGTACTTGCTGATATCAACTTGAATATACCCGCTCATAAAATCACTGTGATTTTAGGGCGAAGTGGTTGTGGTAAAACCACATTACTAAGACTTGTAGCAGGATTAGAAAGTTTTGAGCAAGGTAATCTAATAGGTGACCCTTTAAAAAGGAAAGCCTACGTTTTTCAAGAAGATCGCTTGATGCCATGGCTAGATGTTAGAAGAAATATTGCATTTGGCTTAAATAAAAAAGAGATAAATACAGAAAAAATTGCTGATATTATTGAAATGGTAGGCCTTAAGAAGTTTGAAAAGGCCTATCCTAGTCAGCTGTCAGGTGGGATGAGGCAAAGAGTATCTCTAGCAAGAGCCTTTGCCTATAACCCTGACTTTATTATGATGGATGAACCTTTTTCAGCCTTAGACTTTTTTACAAGAGAGCAAATGCAAAAGGAATTATTAAAGATCCATGAGAGAACCAAGTGCTCCATTTTATTTGTGACACATAGTATTGATGAAGCCCTTATGTTGGGGGATAAAATTGTTATTTTAGACAAAGGGGCCATTAAGTCAGAATATTTCATTGGGGAAAAAAATAAGCAAAGGAATTTATTAGAGGATAAGTTTTTAGTGCTTAAAAAACAAATTATAGAAGATTTAAAAATACAAGAAGTTTAAACAACCGGAGGAACAAAATGAAATTAACAAAAAAAGTAGTAACCCTAGTAGTAGCAATGGGAGTTGCAATGACATCTCTAGTAGGCTGTGGGACATCTGATCAAACAAAAACTGAAAAAAATGAAGTAGTCAATGAAGTAGTCAATGAGACTGCAGACGCTTCAGATTTATCACAATCTAAACTGGATGAGTTAACCATTACACATGTGACATCCCCACTTAATGTACCAAGCATTATCCAAAAAAATAAGAACATTTTTGTAGACACCTTTACTAAAAATGGTAAGGCTATTGAAGTAAAATATGCAGAGATCACATCTGGTTCAGAACAAACACAAGCTTTAGCATCAGGTGACGTAGATGTGTTATATGCAGTAGGTGGAACTTCTGTTGTTTTAGCAGCAGCTAATGGTGCAGATATCAAAGTACTCAATATGTATAGCAGATCACCTGAAGCCTTCTGCATGTATTCAAAAGATGCAGCGATTGAGTCAGCAGAAAACTTAAGAGGAAAAACAGTAGCAGGTCCAGTTGGAACAAACTTACATCAATTACTAGTGGCTTACCTTAATCAAGCGGGTATGACTATTGAAGATATCAATTATGTCAATATGTCTATTCCAGATGCAAAAGCAGCTCTAGATGGTGGTAGCATTGATGTGGCCTTACTTGCAGGACCAACTGCTTATAAAGCAAAAGAGCAAGGCTATCACTTAGTAACAAATGGTAAAGGATTAACAGATGCAGTTATTGCTGTAGCTGTAAGAGAAGAATTCTACAATGAATATAAAAATGAACTAGAAGTATTGATGAATGCTCAAGCAGAAGTTATTCAATTTATCAATGACAACTATGATGAAACAATGGACATTGTAGCAGCAGAACTTGATTTAGAGAGAACAGCAGTAGAAGAGATGTTTAAACAATATGACTTTAATATTGACATTACAGAAGAAGATCATAAAGCATTCCAAAATGTAGCAGACTTTATGTATGAGACAGAAATGATTGAAGAACCTCTTGATACAGAGACACTTTTTATTAAATAATTCAAAAAGAGAAAAGAGATAAGTAAAGAGTAAAAGTTAGGAAAAAGTATATGGTAGAAAAAATTTATGTAAAAGACCATGAAGATATTATTGAAATCACTTATGAAGATTTATTAAAATACCACGGTAAGCAAATGCTGGGTGGTGCAGCTCTTTTGTTTAAAATGTTATTAATGGCTTTTCCAAAGCTTTCGGATGATATTCCTGTAAGAGGCCATTTTAATTTCTATACGGGGCTTGGACAGAATGGCAAAGGAATTATTGATGCAGCAGAAATGATCATGCGTGTCAAAACCCATGAAGCCATTAGATTGGATATGGAATACAGTGAAGATAAGCTAGGGCAAGTAGCACCTGGTGGTGGTAGATACTATTTTGAAATTGGGTATAAGGAAAAGCTCATTAAGTTATACCTAAGAGAAGGGATTATCCCTGAAAACTTTATGACTTATTCAAAGTTAGCCCATAAGTGCAAAGCAGAAGGTGTGGCTATGGCAGAAGCGGACCAAGAAAAATTATTAGTTTTAAGAAAAGAATTAGCTCAAAGCATTATGGCATCTAAACCAGAAGATTTATTTGTTATGATGGAGTAAACTTGTAAATCCTATAGTAGTCTAGATAAAGGAGTAGCTACATATTGTAGCCCTACTTTATTTGGGCTGACTATAGGATTTTTGTTGTTTTGTGATATGATTAAAAGAGATATTTAATCTTTTAGGAATGGCTTAAAACTAAAATGTAAGTGCTAGCATAAAAGAATAAAATAAAGCTTTTTGGTGCATATAAGTTTTAGAGATGATGAAATAAGGGAAAGAATGAGGACAAACGAGATGATAGAGATTGGCAAAGTACAAGTATTAGAGGTTATTAAAGAAACAGCACAAGGACTTTACCTTAATGAAAGAAATAAAGAAGATAGAAGAGAAAAAGAGATTTTACTTCCAAAGAATCAAGTACCTGAAGGTGTAAAAGTGGGGCAAGCATTAGAGGTTTTTGTATATAGAGATTCCGAGGATAGAAAGATTGCGACTTTGAATAGGCCAAAACTTGTATTAGGTGAGTTTGCGCCACTTAAAGTGGTGAGTGTTAATCAAATAGGTGCTTTTTTGGACTGGGGATTAGAAAAAGATTTGTTTTTACCCTTTAAACAACAAAAGGGCTCCATTCATAAAGGGGAAGTACATTTTGTAGGCTTGTATGTGGACAAAAGTGATAGACTTTGTGCAACCATGAAAGTGTACGAGCTTTTACAAACCAATCCAAACTATAAAGTTAACGATGTGGTGAGTGGAACCATTTATGCCATTAAAGAAGCATATGGTGCATTTGCGGCAGTCGAAAATAAATATCATGGATTGATTCCAACCAAAGAACTCTATGGTGAATATGCCATAGGACAGACCTTATCTCTTCGTGTGAAAAAAATAAGAGAAGATGGTAAATTAGAGTTAAGTATGAGAAAAAGTGCTCATTTACAAATAGAAGATGACGTAAGAAGGATTATAGAAACACTAACACTTCATGAAGGGAGACTGAATCTTCATGATAAAAGTTCGCCAGAAGAAATCAATGAACAGCTTGGAATGAGTAAAGCAGCCTTTAAAAGGGCCATAGGTAGACTAATGAAAGAAGGCGCTATTGAGTTGACAAGTGAAGGCATCAATCGTAATTGGTAAGAAAAACTTTTGTGGGTAGAAAGTCTATAGGATAGATAGAGGAATGAGGGGAGAAAGGATGAAAAAGAGACTAGTCATTCATGATTTATCAGAAAAAACTTTTAGCGAGTTAGATTTAAATCTAGAAAATACAGAAGTGATTGTTGCAGATGGTAAATATGCGCCTTGTCAGGGGTGTTTTGGCTGTTGGCTTAAAACACCAGGAAAGTGTGTGATGAAGGATAGATTACAGGACATAGGGAGGAAGTTAGCTAAGAGTAATGAGGTGCTTATTATTAGCCAAAATTGTTATGGGGGTTTCTCACCACAGATAAAAAATATTTTAGATAGAGGAATTGCTACCTCACTGCCATTTTTTACATATCGAGGAGGCCGTTTGCATCATATGCTTAGATATGGGAAACAA
>JAEZKI010000300.1 GCA_023415525.1 Bacillota bacterium
ACAATAGGTAATGCAACCAGCATACCTAATAGCACTTTACCTACAACCTTAACCTTTTCCCCTTGACCTTGTGTCTTTCCTTCTTTGATCCATTTTGTTGGCGTATCCATATATTTAAAAGGTAAATTTACTCCCAAAGAAAGGTAAGCCCGTACCCCATCTATAGTAAATAAATCTTCTTCTATTTTTACAAATAATTGAATGTCCTGCAAAATAAGAAGCCCTATTAAAAATAAGACATTAAAAAACTTTAATATAGGATTATTAAACAACACGAAGCAAAAAGCACATAGTAAAATAGGTATAAACCATAGATATTGCTTCTTATCAATTACTTTCCCAATCAGGCTAGCAGCAACCCATCGCCAACCTAAGTAAAGCCCTACTGCTATCACTACACTTATTCCAAGGCCTCCAAAGGCAAGCCATTCTATAGCTATAAAAGCCATTAAGACGGCACCTATTAACAGCCAAGTTCTCTGTTTTTCCATAGCACCCTTACCCCTTTTCCTTTTCTTCTTTTATATATTCTAGTAGTTCTCCAGGCTGACATTCTAATACTTCACATAAAGCTTCTAAAGTTGAAAAGCGAACGGCTTTTCCTTTGTTATTCTTTAGGATAGATAAGTTAGCCAGGGTTATTCCTACCCTTTCTGAAAGTTCATTCATGCTCATTTTACGTTTAGCCAGCATGACATCTAAGTTAACAATAATTGGCATTATAGCGTCACCTCATTCCTAAATAGTCAATTCATTTTCTTCCTTTATCTCTATAGCTAGCTGCACTAAGCGATAAAGAATGCTTGCAATAAGAGCTACTACAAAGGCTCCTATGGTAACTACTATAACCCCTAATGTGGACTGAACAAATAAGCAGGTAAATAAGTAACAGCCACAAATCACAAATGAACAAATACTAATCACCTTTAGGCTTTGACGGCTGCTTACTGAAAAAGGATCACGCTTCATAATGTTGCGGGCTAAATTTTTGGTCATCCATAAAATGAGCCAAGCTGGCACTCCTGTAATATAGAGTAAAATAACAAGCTTTTCATGAGATATTAGCTCATAAAATGTACTTCCTCTAAAAATAAATTCCGTAAACCAAGGCAGAGTCACCATAGCGCCACTCATTGCCACAAGTCCAATAATAACTGTGACATATAATAATTTACTTAATCCATCTGTTTTTATCTTTTCCATTATCATCACCTCTGATGCTATTATATACCCACCCAAAACGTAAATCAATATATTTTTATCGTTTATCGATATATAATATTTAGCCTCAGTATAAAGCTAAAACTATATCGAATTGAAATCGGAAAGGACGCATTTTAATTTATAATTCAGACAAAAAAAGACTGGCGAGATGCCAATCTTTTTTACTAGGATAAAACTATTTAATAATCGTAGATTTACTTTCTATGTTATTCTTTTTGTGCGTGGATTAAATGAATAACCATAAGCCCTAAGTTGAGTATTTTTGCTGGCACATCTTTAAGGGGGATTAGATTATTCTTTAGTATTTGTCCCTCATAGTAACCTTTTAAATTCACACAACCCTTTTTATAAAAGAGCAATTCATCACTATTTACTGTTGCTCTTGGATCCATTTCCATATAGGGTGAATCTAACCTTAACAGCATCCCTATTCCAAAAACTTCATCTTCATAGTAAAAGCCTTCATAGCTGCCTCCATCTAGAGGAGATGTTTTTTGCCAATCATACTTACTCATTACCCCAAGCACCTTTCCAAAGTATACTTCCTCTCCACTAAACCTGCTAAAGGTCATCTCATCTGTATCTTCTGGTGATAAAGAATAAATAGGCATGTCTAACTGCTCCACAGATTGAACGATTTCATAATCACTGAGTTGCTTCTTCCAAGCTACCTTTACTTCTGCTACTAAGTCCATAGGGTGAACTAGTCTGATATATGTCCCTTCACTTAAATAATAGGCTTCTTCTTCTACAGTATTAAAGCTACCATCTTCCATATATCTGAAGGTTCCTAGAAGAGTTCCTTTTTCATCATACTCTCCCCATATGAGACTGATGGCAAAATTATTCATAATAGGGTTTTGTACAAATACTTCTCTCCAGCTCTCTTGCTGCCAGCTTCTTCCCATTAAAAGGGCTCCATATAACCTCTGCTGTTGATTTGTTATAACCATTTTAAGTTCCTTCTTGAGTCCCATAAAGGTCTGTTTAGCTGCAAGGGCTTTTTCTTGATCATCTTTGGCCCCTGGCTTAGGTAATGCTTTAATCACCTTTTGTCCTTCTTCATCCAAAAGTATAATCTCCATTTTAGGGGTCAACTTCGCCTTAAAGCATCGCGTTCCATAGGATAAGCGTATTTCTCTTTTTTCATCAAAGCCTAAAGTTGGTATGATTTTATCTGCTAGTACTTCCTTTGAAAGTCCCCATATCTTAGCAACATAGTCCATTGCCTCAATAGCTGCCCCTTTTACTTGCTTATTCTTATACTTTGTAGCCATACTATCTATCATCACAAGGGCCATACTGCTATCGTTAAGAACCATTGTACTTACTGCAAAAGCTGCCAATGCCCCCCTAGAGTTTTCAACCCATTCATCTATTTGTTTCTTTAGTGCTATTAGCTCTGTATTGCTTGCATTTAGCACATATAAAAGAACAACATTCTTCTTTTTAACTTCTGCACCTTCCTGTAGCCATTTTTCATAGAGTTCATTTATAAATAGCCTTAACTGTTTCTTATCTATAAAACGCTTCACTGCTTCACAAGCTTCTAGAAGTTTGACCTCTTTTATAAGCATATACTCGGATAGATAAAATTTGAGAAGTATTAAAGGTAATTCATTGCCTT
>JAEZKI010000232.1 GCA_023415525.1 Bacillota bacterium
AAGAGAAGGTATGATTCACCCACATACTTCTTTGCTGTTAGAAGAGTTGCTCACTTTATTAGCTGAAGAAGGAGAAGAAAAGACTTTTGCTTATATTAGAAAGTTAAGGAAGAAGGAGCGGGTGAAGGTATCACTACAGTAATAAAGTAATCGCCTAAAAGGGGGCAATAAGATGAATTTCATTACATTGACAAATGAAAACTTAGAGAAAGAACATATTTGTTGTGCCATTAGTAACAACAAGGATTGCCAAGTGGCTAGTAAAAAGGCATGGCTCAGTCAGCGTCTAGAAGAAGGCTTAGTTTTTACAAAAGGGGATGTAAGAGGCAAGGTTTTTATGGAGTATATACCTGCTGAAAAGGCATGGGTGCCTATTGAAGCAGAGGGGTATATGTTTATTCATTGTTTTTGGGTATCTGGACAATATAAGGGACAGGGCATTTCCAACGAACTTTTAGTGTCTTGTATAACAGATAGTAAAGCTAAAGGGAAAAAAGGATTGGCCGTAATTTCTTCTAAAAAGAAATTGCCTTATTTATCCGATGGCAGTTTTTTACGTCATAAAGGCTTTCAGTTAGCAGATACCAGTGCACCTTATTATGAACTACTTTATTTACCTTTTGAAGAGACTGCCACAAAGCCTTCTTTCAAAGTCTGTGCTAAAAAGGCTGAAATAAAAGAAAAGGGATGGGTGTTGTATTATAGTCAGCAATGTCCTTTTACAGCCAAATATGTTCCTCTCATTGAAGAAATAGCTAAGAAGCGAGGAGTGGACTTTCAGGTTTTTCGTTATGAGAGTGCCCAAGAAGCACAAAATGCACCTGTAGCTTCTACTACCTATAGTTTGTTTTATGAAGGGCAGCTAGTGACCCATGAAATTTTATCAGATAAAAAATTTATAAAGATTTTAGAAAGTAAAGGCCTATAACTAAAGAAAAAATTGTACGAACTCTTTAAGGCGAGAAAATCAGAATACTTAGCGTTATATAAAGAGTTATTTGGGGGAGTTAAGATTTTGTAATAGTAGGTGTGGCTCAAAAAGAAAGAAGGGAATATAGGAAGATAAAATGGATGAAGTGAAGTATTATCAAATTGGAGAAGTTTCAGAACTTTGTCATATTCCTATTCGAACGTTGCATTATTACAATGACATCGGTCTTTTGGTACCTGACAAGGTCAATGAGGAAAGTGGATATCGTTATTATTCTCATAGCCAGCTTCAGATTATTAATGTGATTAAATTCTATAAGGAAGCAGGTTTTTCTTTAAAGGAGATTAAAAAGCTCATTAAGCGAGAAGATGTGGTTTATAATCAGCAAAAAATAGAAGAAAGATGTGAGGAAATTGATCGACGTATAGGGGAACTGATGACTCTAAAAAATAAGCTACGTTATTTTCGATGGGAGGGTGCCAAATCTTTTCATGAGGGAAAAGTGGTTTTTAAAGATATTCCTTTTCAGTATGTTGTCTTTTTGCGATATAAAGCAGCGTGCAATGAAGAGCAGTTTATTTTAAGGTTTGTGGAGCTCAGACGGTTAGTTGAGGAACAAGGTCTTTATATGACTGGCCCCATAATGGCTATTTATCATGATGATTACCGCCAGTTTGATTATGAACAGGCAGATATAGAGGTATGTGCAACGATTGTAAAGCCTTTAGAAGAAAATGAAAATATACGTGTTTGGGGAGGTTTTAAGGCGGCTACACTTTTGCATCATGGCAGCTATAAAAGCGAGCCCATAAGTTATCAAAAGCTTTTTGATGCTATGGCAGAAAAGGGTTATAGTTATAAAGGACAAGCCATTGAAAAATATATTATAGATGCTACGGTTACCTTGGATGAGGAAGATTATGTGACAGAACTCATTATTCCTCTTTTGTAATTTTCGAAAAAGGACTTGACTCTACACCTAGTGGAGGTTTTAGACTGAAAAAAACAAAGGAGGTATATACATATGAAAACAACTTATTTAAAAGCAAAAGCTTATGTAGAAGAAAAAGGAACAGCCTTGCAAAAGGCTTGTATGGCATGGATAGATGGACAAGGTTCAAAGCAAGCTATACTGGAAGCACTTAAAGCTTATCAAAATGAGGATGGTGGTTTTGCTCATGGCCTAGAAGTTGAGTACCAAGGACCCGTTAGTTGTACCATGTCAACAGTAGCAGCTTTAGGTTGTATAGGGCGTTTTGATTTAAAGGAAAGTGACGTATACACCCAAACCATTCACTATTTAACTACTATCCAAGACTCTGATGGTTGTTTAGATGAAAATGAAGGTATAGATGCTTATCCCCATCCCCCCTATATGAAAAAGGGTATATATCGCGAGTATAATACAGGGATGGTTTTAAGATGGCTTTTGGCCATAGGGGCTAAAGAAGAACCACTTATGACAAAGGCTTTAGACTATATGACTAGTCATTTTGAAGAGGATTCACAGAAACAGGATATATGGACAGCAATAGGCTATTTAGGGGTTTTTTCACAGTTACCACCTGGTGAGGACAACCAAAAAATAATAGATTGGTGTTTGGGTGTACTTATGGGAGGCGGACAAGAACCACCTACTTTATGGCAGCAGTATTCAAGTCGCATCGAGGGATGTCAGCCTATTGCCCCACAAGAAATTGAGAATGTACTTAAAGAGATTAAAGACAACCAAGAAGAAGATGGGGGATGGGCCCAGCCTTTTGGTGAATATAATCGGGTATGGTTAGTTGTTTATATTCTTCAATTTATAAAAAAGAATGCGCCACTTGAATAAAACATTTACAGGCCAAAGAGGTGAATGAGAGGGTACATTTAATCTATTGTGACAAGAAGGCAAAGGTATTAGACAAGCTTTTGGAGGGCTCAAAGACCATGATCATACGTGGGGCAGCAGGAAGAAAGTTGCCTCATAGTCAAGTGTTTCCAGGCGAAATGGCCTATTTCATTATAAACGATGGGACAGGACTCATACGGGCCAAGGGAAAGATAAAAACAGCTTTTTCTTCTGGAAAAATGACAGAGGAAGAGTCTAAGGACTTTGTTGCTGCCAATAGTGAAAAGCTTAATCTCACACTTGCTCAATTACAAAGATTGGTAGGAAAAAAATACTTGG
>JAEZKI010000233.1 GCA_023415525.1 Bacillota bacterium
TTACAACAGCATGGAATGTAACCTGGTCTTTTGCTGTTAATAATACCAGTCTCCACAAAGAAGCTGCTGAAAAAGTATTAGATTACCTACGTTCATCAGAAATAGATGAAAAGGTAGGCGAGTGGTCAGGGGCACCTGTAAGAAGGCAAAGCTATGAAAAGGGTAAAATAAAATATCCTTGGTATAGTGTACAACTAGAGATGATTCAAAAATATGCCAAGCCATTTCCTCATGTAATAGGTGCAGGAGCTAAAAATGATATTTTATACCAAACACTCCATGAGATATTTACAGGTAAAAAACACATAAATGACGCATTGATACAAGCGGAGCAACAAGTCAATGCCATTTAGGAAAGGAGTGGGCAATGAAAATAGTAGTCATTGGAGGCGTAGCGGCAGGTATGTCAGCAGCATCCAAAATCAAGAGATTAGATTCTAGTGCCCAAGTAGTTGTCTATGAAAAGGGAGACTTTTTATCCTATGGAGCATGTGGACTTCCTTATTATGTAGGCGGTTTTAATGATGATTATAAAAAGATGATTGCTCGGACAAAGGAACAATTTGTAAGTCAAGGGATTGAGGTTTTTACCAAACATGAAGTACTTAAGGTCATTCCAGAAGATAAGAAGCTTCTTGTACGTAATCACCTAACGGGTGATGTACTTATAGACACCTATGATAAGTTGATGATTGCAACAGGAGCAACAGCCATAAAACCTCCTTTAGAAGGGATTGATAAAAAGGGTATTTATCAGTTAAAAACACTAGAAGATGGTATGGTGTTAAAGGAAGCCCTTCAAAAGTCAACTGTTCAAAAGGTCATAGTAGTAGGTGGAGGTTATATTGGGATTGAAGTAGTAGATGCCTGCCTTCATTTAGGAAAGCAAGTAACCTGTATTGAATTTGCCCCTCGCATTTTAATGCCCTTTGATGAAGAAATAGCAGAACTGGGGAAAACAGAACTGCTAGAAAAGGGTGTAGCCTTAAAAACAGGAGAACGGGTGGTGCGTTTAGAAGGTGATGAAGAGGTAAAATATGTCATCACCGATAAAGGAAAATACGAAGCAGACCTGGTTGTACTAGCTATAGGTATTCGTCCAACTACAGGTTTTTTGAAAGACACAGGGATACATATGGCACCCAATGGAGGGATTATAGTAGACAGGGAACTAAGAACCTCCCTACCAGATATTTGGGCAGCAGGGGACTGCATAACTGTTTATAATAGAAGTTTAGAAGAAAACAGTTATTTAGCACTAGGAACCGTAGCAAACAAGTGTGGCAGAATAGCTGGAGAAAACATATTAGGTGCTCATAAAAAATTTATAGGTGCATTAGGCTCAGCAGCCATCAAAATCTGCGATATGGAGCTAGGCCGTACAGGCTTAGGGGAAATGGATGCTAAGCGCTTAGGTTTAGATTATAAGACAGTAATAGTATCTGCTTATGATCACCCTGCCTATTATCCAGGGCAAACACCTATTACGATTAAGCTTATTTATGAAGCACATACAAAGAGATTACTGGGAGCTCAAACAGCTGGTTATAAAGGAGCTGTCATGCGAGTAGATGTATTTGCAGTGGCTATACATAACCGTATGACAACGGATGAGCTAGGCATGACAGACCTTGTTTATGCACCACCTTTTGCAGGGGTGTGGGATGCGATTCATATCGCTTGTAATGCCGCCAGATAATAATTAAAGGGATGATAGGTAATGAATAAATTAGTTTCTATCAAAGAAGCCGTCTCGCTTATTCAAGATGGAGAGGCACTAGGAGTAGGTGGCAATGTACTTCATCGTAGCCCTATGGCCTTAATAAGGGAGATAATAAGGCAAAACAAAAAGGATTTAAAAGTAATAAAAACAGCAGGGGCCATGGATGTAGATATGCTTTGCTATGGTCAGTGTGTTCACAGTGTAGATGCGGGTTTTATTAGCTATGAAAGTGAATATTCATTAGCAAATCACTATAGAAAAGCTGTGCAAGAAGGAAGGGTTAGAGGAAATGAGCATGCCTGCTATACCGTAATCAGTGCCCTAAGGGCAGGAAGTTATGGCATTGGATTTATGCCTGTTAAAGGTCTTATAATAAGTGATCTCATCGAAGTCAATGATTACTTTAAAAAGATAAAAGATCCTTTTTCAGGAGAAGAAGTTACGGTGGTAAGGGCCTTAAGGCCAGATACAGTTATTATTCATGTTCATGAAGCAGATGAAAGAGGTAATGCACGTATTTATGGCCCAAAATTTGATGATGTACTTCTAGCAAAAGCAGCTAAAAAAGTGATTATTTCTGCAGAAAAGCTAGTAACAAGCCAACACTTTATTGAAACTCAACAAAAGGTAGACATTCCTGAAATTTTGGTAACAGCAGTCGTTCATGCAAAAGAAGGAGCAAGGCCGTGTTCATGTCTACCTTATTATGATATTGCTAGAGAAGATTTGAAGTATTTTAAAACCCTTAAAAACCAAACAGAGCTGGAAGATTATTTAAGGGGTTATGAAATAAAGGACTACAAGTAGGAGGTGTGAGAGTGAGCCAACAATATCGTATTTGTGACATCATGGTTTGTACCATGGCAAGACTTATTCAAGATAAGGATAAAGTATTTCATGGTGTATCCTCTCACATGCCTATGATAGCTATCTTATTAGCAAAAGCAATGCATGCAAAGGAGGCAGTACACCTTTGTATACCAGGAGGAGTTAATCCTAAGCCTAAGGTGCTACAAAGCTATACAAGTGCTGGCTATGAATTAACAGAGGGAAGTATAAGTGACTTCCCACTTTCTGATATATTTGATTTATCCATGCGAGGGCAATTAGATATTGCCTTTTTAAGTGGGATTCAGTTTGACAATCAAGGAAATGTTAATGCTTCTGTTATAGGCAATTATCATCAACCCAAGGTACGGATGCCGGGTGGTGCTGGGAGCGCAGTGCTTATCCCTACAGCCAAGCGGGCTATTATATGGCGAACCAAACATGATAAACGTACCTTTGTCCCTAAGGTGGATTTTGTGACAACCAAGGGGAATGTGGACCGCATTGTTACGCCACTATGTGTCTTTAAAATGTATGAGGGAGAGCTAATACTAGAAAGTATTCATCCCACTTCCAGCATTGAAGAAATAGCTGAGCATACAGGGTTTGATATTCGTTATATTGATATGAAGTATACCAAACCTCCTACGGATAAGGAGTTAGAACTATTACAACAGCTTGATCCATGGGATTATAGAAATATAGAGTTTAAATAAGAATGAGGTGAAGTAATGGGAAATCCTTGTAGAATAAACATGGTGACCACCAATTTCTTTGGAGCAGGAGCCTTATCTTTATTGCCAGAGGAGGTTAAAAAACAAGGCTATACAAAAGCTTTGGTCATAACCGATGAATTTTTGTATGAGCAGAAATTAGCGCAAAAAGTATGCGATACCTTAAAAGCAGCAGGTGTACATAGTTACATTTATTTTGGCGTGCAACCTAATCCAACTACGGAAGTGGTTGAGGAAGCTTTGCAAGTAGCGAGAGAGGTTAATCCAGACTTTATTATTGCATTAGGTGGAGGCTCCGCCATTGATACGTGTAAGGCCGTAGGGATTATCCTGGCCAATGGTGGGAACATAGTAGATTATGAAGGGGTAAATAAATCCTTAAAAAAATCTTTGCCTATAGTAGCCATTGCAACGACAGCAGGAACAGGTTCAGAGGTAACTAGCTTTTATGTCATAACAGATAAGAAGAAGCATTCAAAGATGGTTATGGTAGATACAAACTGCATAGTTTGGATTGCCATTAATGATATAGATTTCATGATGTCCATGCCTAAAAGTTTAACAGCTGCCACTGGAATGGATGCTATGACTCATGCCATTGAAGCCGTTTTATCCAGAGAAGCAACACCTTTTACAGACAAAGATGCTTTATGGGCTATAAACACCATTTTTACTTATTTACCACGGGCAGTAAGTTGTGGAGAAGATAAGGAGGCAAGAGAAATGATGGCCTATGCCCAGTATGCAGCAGGGCTGGCTTTTTCAAATGCTGGCTTGGGAATGGTACATGCTATGGCCCATTCTTTAGGTGGGTTTTATAATTTGCCCCACGGCATATGCAATGCTGTTTTACTTCCTTATGTGATGGAGTACAATGGAAAAAATCTAGAAGTGCAAAAAAGGTTTAAAAAAATTCATGAGGCTTTGGACATTAATAATAGAAAGGCTTATGCAGCCTATGGAGCCATGATGGAATCCATTCGGGCGATAAAGAGCCTATCAGAAAAGGTAGGTATTCCACAAAAGTTAATGGATTTAAAGGTAAGGGAAGAGGATATAGAGCAATTGGCAGAACTAGCTTTGAGGGATACTTGCATGCCTTCTAACCCTGTTACACCCTCTCTAGAGGACATAATAGCCGTCTATAAAAAGGCTTATAAATAAATTTATATAAAACAATCATTTTTAATAAGGGCTGTCTCACTCATTTAAGTGTTTTCCTTTTAAGTAGACCAATAAGGCTACTGAGAAAGGAGCATACCATTTAGTGAGAAGGGCCCTTTTTATTTTTGTGTCTATATTTTCCACAATGATTTCACGTACCTTTCACTTATATATCAAATAATCAACGTATTTCTCTACTAAAATAGGCTTGTAAATCAAAAAGGCAAGTACATAAGGAGAGAGGAGTGTGAAAATATGGCAGGTGCCATTCATTATGTGTTTGAAAGAGTAGAAAAGAAGTACATATTAACCACAGATAAATATGAGGCCTTTTTAAAGGCTATTGACACTTATATGAGTAGAGATGAGTATGGTGAATACACCATTGGAAATATCTATTATGACACAGCAAGTTATGACCTGATTAGTCGTTCGATAGAAAAACCTAAATATAAAGAAAAACTACGTCTAAGGAGCTATGGTATACCAGAAAAGCAAGATA
>JAEZKI010000240.1 GCA_023415525.1 Bacillota bacterium
TCCGCCACTAAGCTTTGGGAGCAAGCTCCCTAAGCTTCGTTCGACTTGCATGTGTTAAGCACGCCGCCAGCGTTCATCCTGAGCCAGGATCAAACTCTCATATAAAATGATTCTTAGTTAAATGAAGTGTTTTTCTTCATTTGACTTAGAAGAATTTATCTAGCGTTAGATGAGCTTATTGGCTAGCGCGAGCTAGACAATTAGAACATCTTACTCTAGGCAAAATGTTAGTTTGTCCATGCAACTAATGTTGCTGACTTATTACTTAGTACTTTTAGTACTCGTTGAACTTGTTAGACAAGTTCTTGAATCGACTGGTTTTATGGTTACTATTTTGTTTTCAAAGTTCATTATTTATCAGTGCTGTTTACTGCTGCTGACTTGATTAATAATACACTACTGCATTACATATGTCAACACTTTTAAATAACTTTTTTAGCTTTTATTTTAAAGCTTATTTATTCACAAGTTATCCATACGTTTATCCACAGTTTGTGTATAACTTTTGCAAGAACTAAGCACTAATCTGCGATATCTTTAGCTACGGAATGCTCATCCTTAATTTAAAGGTGTCTATTTAAAACATCTTATCCAAGGTAAAGAAACACCGGGACCTTTTACTTTCCCTAACCTATATTCCTTAAGTGTAAGGCCTCTAAACTGTAGTTATAGCCTAGTAGATTAAAAAGAAATCCCTCTAAGTTATTTCTCTATCTTATACTTATGTGGACATAATTGGCTTTCATTATAAAAAAATAGACCACCTTTCAAACAACTTTTTCCATTGAATTAGGCGCTTCTTCGTATTACATTAAATATACTCAAGTTATATAGAAGTAGGTGAAAATTATGATAACCGTAATAGGTAGTTTAAATATAGATTTAATTGTTTATACCCAACATTTTCCTGAAACAGGTGAAACATTAACAGCATATAAACAAAGTGATGCTCCTGGTGGTAAAGGAGCTAATCAAGCCGTAACTATTGGCCGTCTTGGTGGTCAAGTGGAGATGATTGGTGCTATTGGTACAGATATCTATGGTCAAAGACTTATTACTAACCTGACCGCTAATGGCGTAGGAACAAGAGGCATTAAACAATATCCTGATTCAAGTACTGGCATGGCTTTTATTAATGTGGATCAGGTAGGTTCTAATAAAATTATCCTTGTTCCTGGGGCTAATCATTTACTCTCTCCTAAAGATATTGATGAAAATATAGGACTTATTGAAGAAAGTCACTTTGTTCTATTACAATTAGAGATTCCTTTAGAAACCGTTCAATATACTCTACTTCAAGCTTACAAACTTCGTAAGAAGACGATTTTAAATCCTGCTCCAGCTTGTAAACTCCCTTCTGAGTTTCTACAATACGTGGATATTTTAACGCCTAATGAACTGGAACTAGGTACACTTACAGGTCTTCCCTTAACAGATATTGACTCCATGAAAGTAGCTGCTCAAACCCTTATTCATCAAGGGGTAAAAGTTGTTATTGTTACTCTAGGAGAAAAGGGAGTTTTAGTGGTTTCTGCAGATAAGTCTTCTTATATACCTGCTTACCCCGTTAAAGCAGTAGATACAACTGCTGCTGGTGATGCCTTTACAGGGGCCCTTGTTCTTGCTCTCTCCCAAGGTGAAATCTTACAAGATGCGGTACACTTTGCTAATAAAGTGGCCTCTATTGTTGTTCAAAGGCCTGGTACACAAGTTTCTCTCCCTACCCTAGAGGAAGTAAACAGCTTATAAACTTTGTTTTATAAGATTTTATTTTAAATATAGATTTACATAATTCAATATTTTTTGTAATATTATTATATATTAAAGTATTATTCTTATTACTACGGAGTTAGCATTCTACATTCTAGGAGGTTTACGCGATTATGAGAAAACTTAAATTTGAAGATTGTAAAGCATATTTATTGGAATTAGCCCGGTTAATTGACAGCAACAAATGGCTACTTATTGAGCTAGACTCTAAGACAGGTGACGGAGATTTAGGTCTTACCATGAGTTTAGCTTTTAAAAAAGCAAGAGAACTCACTCTTAACTATGAAGATGAGCAAGAGGATATTGGACGATTTTTTTCTAAAATTGGGTTTACTATTAGTAAGGCCATTCCTTGTACAATGAGTTCTCTCCTTGGAGCAGGTTTTTTGAGAGTTGGCAGCACCTTAGGAGGCAAAACCGAACTTACTGCTGAGGATTTCAACCTTTTTACCCAAAGCTTCTCAGAAGGTGTTATGGAGCGTGGAAAAGTAAAACCTGGTGACCGCACGCTTTTAGACACTCTTTATCCTGTGGCTGAAGCCACTAAAAAAGCAATTGCAACAGATGCAAACCTCTCGCTCCTCATTAAAACGGCCTATGATGTTGCCTTAGAAGGTCTAGAGTCTACTAAAAGTATGGCTCCCACTAGAGGAAAAGCACTTCATCACAAAGAACAATCTGTAGGCCTTCCCGACCAAGGTGCTACTGTAGGTATGCTTATTTATAAATCTTGGACTAAATTTATTTAGTACTATATCTTTTGTTATTGTTGATTCACTACTTCTTAGAATGGATTAGTTTGTAAGAAAGTAGATGCTTCCTAGCATACAAAAAGCCTTATGGCATGGGATATTCACCTCCATGACATAAGGCTTTCTTTTAAACTAAAATGAATCACTTCTCTCCAATGACTTCTTATTCCTTTTTGAGAATCCTTGAATTTAACCTTCAAATAAAGCTTTGATTTCTTCTTCCGTCATTTTTGTAATAAAGGTTTCCCCTTCTTGAAGTATTCCTTCTGTCAGACCAAGCTTCTTATCTTGAAGCTCTTTTATCTTTTCTTCAATCGAATCTTTTGTAATGAGTTGAAAGACCTGAACATTGTTTTTTTGTCCAATACGATAAGCTCTATCTGTTGCTTGATTCTGACTGGAAAGATTCCACCAGGGATCATAGTGAATGACTACATCTGCCCCTGTTAGATTAAGCCCTGTTCCTCCTGCTTTTAGTGAGATTAGAAAGATAGGAATATCCGAGTGATTAAAATCCTCCACCAATCTTATTCTCTCTTCGGCTTTTGTTGCACCAGTAAGCATATAATGTTTTATTCCTTCTTCTTTTAAGGTTTTTGAAAGGATATCTAACATGCTTGTAAATTGGGAAAAGAGTAAAATACGATGACCAGCTTCCATACTATCCTGTATAATCTCCATACATTGTTCTAGTTTTCCACTTTTTGCATCATAATCTGCTAGGTAAAGACTAGGGTGACAGCAAAGTTGTCTAAGACGAGTTAGTAAGGCCAGTAGTTTAATATGACTCCTCTCCATCCCTCTTTCTTTGATTTCCTCCTCCATCTCTTCCTTTGCTTTGGCTAAATGAGCC
>JAEZKI010000241.1 GCA_023415525.1 Bacillota bacterium
GCACCATATTGCACCAGTAAATCCAATAACTTAATAAGCTGATTTCTAGTAAACTCCTGAACATCGGAATAAGCAGAAGGGCTTTTTAATAGATACTCCGCATCTAAAACGGCATGACCAAAAGCAGCAATACCATTGGATGCCTTTTGATTAGGATCAGCCCCCAATTCAAGCATCCGTTTTACTAGCTTCAATCCTTCCTCTGAGGCTTTAATATTAGAATAACATAAAGAATGTAGTGTTGTTCTTATGGCATCATGCAACACAGGCATTCTTAATTCACCTGTCCCCACTTCTTCTTCTGATTCTATAAAATTTACATTAGCTCCATGCTCCAATAAATAGTATGCTATTTCAAAGGCATCTGTTTTTATAGCTACCTGCAAGGGAGATTGACCAATATCTTTCTTTGGGGGTGGTGTAGCTGTGCAATTTACTAATTCAGGTTTATTTTCTATGATTTTTTTCACTTCTTCTAAGTTTTCTTGACGAATCATTTTAAATAATTTTTTCATAGGGCGTATCTCCTAATCTTTATTTTTAAAAGCTAATTGATATATTTCATTTTAATATATATTTATAATATTTAAAATACTTATCATCCTATTCCCTCTTAGGTCAATCTAATATAATAATTACTATTAAATTGTAGGGCATACATTTTACAAGTTGAACGAATTATTTGTAAATGTTATTATAAATCAAAAACTGGAGGAATAATTCTCATGAAAAAATTAGGTATTTTAGGTGGTATGGGGCCTGAGTCCACCTTGTTATACTACAAAGAAGTTGCTACACGCTTTCAAAAGAGAGAAAGTCATGGTGCCTTTCCTGAACTAGCTATAGAGTGTGTCAATATGTATGAAATGCTAGGCTACTGCTTTAGTGAGCAATACGAACAACTTACAAACTATCTTTTGAAGGGGATTCGCAACCTAGAAGCTAGTCAGGCAGATTTTATTATTATCGCCTCTAATACACCTCATATTGTCTTTGAACAACTTCAAAAAGCAGCTCATGTCCCTCTCTTAAGTATTCTAGAACCTACTTTTAAAGCTGTTAAGGCTCAAGGCTTAACAAAGGTTGCTTGGCTAGGTATTCGTTTCACCATGGAACAGCCTTACTATCGAAAAATCTTTATTGAAAATGGTATTGACGTAGTTGTTCCTAATCCAGATGAAATAGTAACTATCAATGAAATAATTTCCAAAGAACTAGAGTTTGGCATTGTAAAAGAAGAATCCAAAGCTCATATTGACAGTATTCTTCAACGTCTCATGATAGAAGAA
Source organism: Bacillota bacterium (assembly GCA_023415525.1). Classification (GTDB taxonomy): domain Bacteria; phylum Bacillota; class Clostridia; order Lachnospirales; family Cellulosilyticaceae; genus Sporanaerobium. The sequence goes on from JAEZKI010000241.1 coordinate 1,290, forward strand.
GGCATTCAAGGCGTCATCCTAGGCTGTACAGAACTCCCCCTAATGTATACAAGGGATTCCTTATCTATTCCAGTCTTTGATACTGTTGAATGTCATCTCCAAGGCATTATAAATTATATGTTTACTGAGTAACCACTCTAATCTCTACGTCTTCCACTCATCATAAAAAAGGCATCTCTAATCCTTGCATTTTGATGTGACCTAGTAAGTAGCTTTTAGCTCTAACTTACTAAGGCCTGTTCATTTTCAGTAGACTTAGGAATGCCTTCTTTATTTGGATTACAAATCCATGCTTATAAATAAATACTTATATCCTCTGCTAGTTTCTTTTCGATTTCTATCACTTGTTTTGCGATTTCCTTTGCCTTCTCATCAGCAGCAGAATATTGATTCATATATTTATGAAGAGATTTAATACCCATATTGCAACCTTCTGTTATGAGGTCTGCAACGGTAGGGTCCCCATCTTTCATTGTTAACTTCATATTTGTTTTTAGCCAAGACATACCCTTAGCCATAGGGTTAGGTTCTTTTTCCTTTTCACCTAAATAAGCTAGCAAATCATGGGTTTTTTCTTGGATTTTATCATGTTCTTTTTTGCTTCTTTCTAGTATCTGTTTAAATTGAGAAGTTTGAACATGGTCTATTACCTCATTAATAGATTCAATAGCCATTTTAATTCCCGCATTACATTCCTTGGTTAGGTTAATGGTATCTTCATTATTCATTATTGATTGCCTTTCTTTATGGGTTACCTTTTTATTCGTTGTCCTTTTAATTGGTTATCCCACTTTATCAATTATCCTACTTTATGGATCATCCTACCATGAAGCTTTCAACGCTTAGGTATTTGATTTTATTCTAACTAGGCTTGTCCTGCCCAATCCGCAGGATAGGTTACATAGATAAACCGAGCATAGTTTGGAACTGAAAATTGGATGCTAGAACCTTTTGGGATAAGCACTAATTCTCCAGCATTGGCTGTTGCTACTTCTCCATTAATAATAATACTTAGGCTACCTTCGATCACATAATCAATTTCATCATAGTTAAGATGCCAATCAAAGGTAGTGCTTTTCATTTCCATTACCCCACAACCTAGTCTAGGACTTTCTTGAAGTGTGAAAACATCTTTTGTATAAACCACATCTGAAGGTTTACCTGTATCCAAGCGATTGCTCTCATCTACCTTAACAGTTGGGACTTTGACAGCAATAACGCCTGATTTGGTCACTTGTCTTACACCAGCATCACTACTCATATTCCCTAGCTTTTCTAAAATAATTTGTCTGATGAGTGTCTCTAAAGTTGATTTTTCAATATCCATCTATTGCTCTTCCTTTCCAAGTATCTTATTGGCAATGAAGATAGCCGCTATGATAGCCGTTATACCACCTACTAATTTCCCTACAATCATAGGGAATATCATCTCAGAATTAAAGCCTGCTGTAAATCCGAGATGGTCTCCAAATACAAAGGCCGCAGAAACTGCAAAGGCCACGTTGATAATCTTGCCTCTTGCATCCATATCCTTCATCATTCCAAACATAGGGATACTATTGGCTAAGCTGGCGACAAGCCCTGCTGCTCCCACATCATTCATCCCTAATATCTTGCCTAATTTCATAAGTGGCGTCTTAAAGACTTTGGTAATCACATAAACAAGTGGAAAGGCCCCTGCTAATACAATGGCAATATCTGCAACAACAGCAAAGCCTTCTTCAATAGGTGTCATCCCAGGAATAATAACAATGCCTGTCAATTTTTCTATAATACCTAAGGCTAGTCCAAAGATAATAACAGCCACAACGAACTTACCAAAGTAGGTAAAGCCTTTAATCATGGCATCTTGGAAGAAGAATAATCCTAGGGCAATAAGAATGGCAAAGATGATAATAGGAATAAGGTTCATAATAACCATCCTAATAGGGAAACCTGCTACAAGTCCACCTACAAAAGAACCAATAGGAATAGTAACGACACCTGCTAGTACACCTGTTGCTAAATATTTACGGTCACTTTCTTCAATAATTCCTAAACCTACTGGAATGGTGAAAACAATAGTAGGGCCAAGCATAGAGCCTACTATTAACCCACCAAAAAGTCCTGCTTGTGGATCAATGGCTAATGCTTGTGCTAGAGGTGCTCCACCCATGTCATTGGCTAAAATAGAGCCTGCAAACATAGCAGGATCTGCTCCTAGGAAACCAAAAAGAGGAACAATAATAGGCTTTAATAGGTTAGCAATAACAGGGGCTAACGCAATAATACCTACCATAGAAATAGCTAAAGTACCAATAGCCATAATTCCTTCTTCAAACTTTTCGCCCAAGCCAAAACGATTGCCTATAATCTTGTCAAAGGCACCAATCACTGCAAATATCACCATGATGTATACAATGATTTCATTAATACTCATAACAATCTCCTCCAATTATTCAGCTTGCTTTTTAAGCTCTTCATTAAATCAAATATTTTTTAATCTGTTCACTAGGTGAAGGGATTAAGGCTATGTTGGCATATTCATTGGGACTTAGCTTACTTTTTACCTCTTTGAAGCCATATTCAATGCTACTTACAGCTCCTGTCACTGTAAAAACGAGCTTACCACTTATACACTGTGCCAATTGCATTTTAATGAGCTTAACATCACTTGCCTTCAATACACGGTCTAATACTTCAATTCCTGTACAAATTTTATTTGCTTCAACAATTCCTATAGCATCATTAATTTCCTTTGTTTCATATTTATTTTTAATTCCATCTATAATAGCAGGTGAAACAGCATGTAAGCGAAAGCTATCTACAAAGCTTTTCTCATTCTTTTCTTCTCCATAGGTAATGGCTTCATCTACTGCACCTTCATCACCCGTTACAATAATCAAAAACTTGCCTGGACATATGGTTCTAAAATAAATAATCTCTACGCTTGCTTTCTTTATAATATGATCTGCTATTTCTATTCCTTTACTTATACTTCTATATTCTAGTGCACCTATGCTTCTAATCATTTTTCTCCACCTCGATGGAATCCACTATACCAATTATAGCTGCATCAATGGGACAATTGGCATTTCGTACGGCATAACGTGCTGAACCACCTCTTACCACTAATACCAAATCACCTACTCCTGCTCCAATAATGTCTGCAGCTACAACTAATTCTGGCTTTTCTTTTTCACCCTCTATAAGCATTTTAAGGACAAGTAATTTTTGGCCATTCATATTTTCATCTTTTTTGGTAGCCCATACACTACCTACCACTCTTCCAATGTCCACTTTTACCCTCCCTATTCTCTTTGAATACGTATATGTTGCTTGCGAATATAATCCTCTGCAAGAGGCGTAATGATACATTGCTTTGTAATCACTACTGTACATACACCTTCAATATGCTTCTTAATAAGGTCTGATTCTAAAAGGAGTTTTTTGTAAGTCATATCTAAGTTAATATTACCCCTTACCGTTCCTTCTGCCACTGTTTCACAAGGCTTTGTAGCCTGCATTTTATCTAAGTGGCTAATAAAGCTTACGCCATACTTTTTGATTTTATCTTCATAGGTCATAAGAAGTGCATACAATGCCTTGTGAGCTTGTTTCTTGTATTTTCTATACTCCACTCCTTCTTCCAGAATATAGAGGGGCTTCTCTTGTAAGAGGGCTTTAAGCATAAACTTTTCTTCTTCTGTCACTGGAGATGCCAGGGCGAGATGACTGAGCATCTCTACACTTAACTCAGTAACTAGTACTCCTATACAACCTCTCATTCCTTCCTTATAAGGAGTTAGTCCATAGACCCCTTCAATGACCTTTAAATCACAAGTGGGCATGGGGCCTATGACAATCACCTGTTCTTCGATTACCTTTTGCTCTAACCTTTTGTAGATCTCATCCATAATCTCGTCTACCAAGGTCTTGTTTTGCATACTCCCATCCCTTTCTTTTTTTATTTAATAATCATTGCCAAGGTACCATTTGAATAGCCACAGGCATTGGCCTCATCATAATCAATATGAATAAAGGTTCGAAAATCCTTGCTTACCCTCACTACCACATCATCAAATATAAGAGGTCTTGTACCAAATACCTTTACCTTTATGATTTCCCCATCTGATACATTAAACCTTATCGCATCCTCTGGCGTAATATGCATATGCCTTTGGGCTACAATATAACCTTCATCTAATACTACCTTTTTATCTCCATTGGCGATGGTAATGCCTGGAGTCCCTTTAATATCTCCACTTTGGCGAATAGGGGCTTTAACGCCTAATGCCAATGCATCTGTTAAAGAAATCTCTACTTGTGAGTGCTTCCTTTCAGGACCTAGGACAGCTACATTTTTAAGAGAATTCTTAGGTCCAATAACCGTCACACGCTCTGCACAAGCATATTGTCCAGGTTGAGAAAGATCCTTCACAGGTGTAAGCTGATAACCTGGGCCAAATAAAGCGTCTACATCTCCTCTAGAAAGATGGACATGTCTACCAGAGGCTTCTACTTCAATGAACAGTTTTGTTTTGAGTGTTTCTACTACTGCGTCAACAATTTGGTCTACTACTGCCAACATATATGCTCCTCTCTTTGCAAGCTAACTTTTTATGCTTTATACTGACCTGCTAAATATTTAAACATCATAATCCATAGAAGAGAGGATAAGCGATTCAATCCACGGATAATATCTTCTCTACTGGTTTGACCATATTCATCCTTAAAAGCCTTATAGGCAATAAGCTCCGTCTCTCGTGCAAGAGTACGTAATTTATTAAGATAGGCTACCATTTCACCCTGTTTATAATTGGGTAAAAAATGTGATATACCATAATATTGACTGGGGTGATGGGAATGTTCTCTTAATGCTTTGGCATCTAAGCCTTGCAAAACAAAATCACCTATAGGCTCTCCAGCTACTTCACAACGCAAGAGATTCCTTATAAACCGAATAATCTCTTCTAGGTCCTTAATCATCTGGGGCATATTTTGCTTTTGGGCATAGAGCTGCACCAAGATTATCTCTGCTTCTAAGCTATCAATAGCTCCTCTAAAGGCAATACGGGGATGATCTTTGAAAACTAATAGGTTTCCTCTTAAGTGAGTCATATGCTCAGGCTTTTGGGCTAGCTTAGCTCCAAAGAGGGTATCATAACCTTCCTCATACTTTTGTTCATTTGCTTCTTTGTTTACTTTACTCATTGATTCTTGGCTCATTTTTAGTTCCTCCCTTACGGGACTCGTTCCTATTTTTATTTCAATATTTTTTTCCAATAAATAAGCTCTTGCTGAAGGTGTAATAATTCTGCTTGGTGCTACAACTATTTCACTTTTTTCTTTCAGCTGTCCACTTGCTAGCATCTGCCTTATGTCATTCTCTGTTAAAACCGACATGTTGTCACCTTCTTCTTGCTCTATAGTCTCTACTATGTTCTATAGAAAGAGGGTGCTCATCTTTTTATAGGATGAGCCTCCTCTTTTGGCTCTTTAAGCCGCCTTACTTTTACTATAGGAGAGTCCTATTTTAAGCATGACCATGTGGCAAGATAACATCGACTTCTGAATGAGGTCTTGGAATAACATGGACTGAAATAAGTTCTCCTACTCTTTCAGCAGCTGCTGCGCCTGCATCTGTTGCAGCCTTTACAGCACCTACATCTCCTCTTACCATAACAGTAACAAGGCCGCCGCCTATTTGCTCTTTTCCAACAAGAGCCACATTAGCTGCTTTTACCATCGCATCAGCTGCTTCAATCGCACCTACTAAACCTTTCGTTTCAATCATTCCTAATGCATTTGTATTTGCCATTTTGTTTGCCTCCTATAAAATAAGCGTAGTCTTTTAAACTACCTAGTTAGTATTCTACTTTTTAGTAATTATATTAATTCCTTCATAATTCTTTTTACCAATTCATCCACCAAGGTTTCTGTACAACAGCTGTTGCTTTGACAACTACTTCCTTGGTTACACATACCTGCTTCCTTACGTAAATCTTCTATTTCTTTGACGCCATAAGCGATACGTTTAATATTAATGAGGTCAATAGGCCCAATGTTATTAGTGGATGAGCTACCACCTACCGCACCACAGCCTAAAGTAAGGGCTGGGAATAAATTGGTTGTGCCACCTACACCACCTAATGCACCTAAAGTGTTGACTAAAATACGTGAGGCAGGGATTGCAAGTGCAAATCTTTTGATGAGTGCATCATCATTAGCATGAATACAGAAGGTGTGTCCTCTTCCTTCTAGATGCAAAACTTCTTGGGCTTTCTTTAAGACAGCGTCTACATTATCTTCTACATAAAAAGCTAAGATAGGCGCTAATTTCTCTCTTGAGTAGGGGAAGTCATGACCTACACGTGTTTCTTTAGCAATGAGAACTCTAGCTGAAGAAGGTACCTTTGTAAGCCCTGCCAGTTTTGCAATATGCTCCACGCTCTTACCTACAATTTGCGGATTCATACTGCCATTAGGTCTTAGGATAAATCGGCTTAATTGGTCTGCTTCTTCCTGGTTTAAGAAATAGCCACCCTGTGCTTTAAACTCTGCTACAACTTTATCTTCCATACATCTTTCAACCATAATGGATTGCTCGGAAGCACAGATTGTTCCATTATCAAAAGTTTTAGAATCTAAAATACGTTTAACAGCCAACTTAAGGTCTGCACTTTTATCAATAAAGGCTGGACCATTTCCTGCACCTACACCAATTGCAGGTGTTCCTGAAGAGTAAGCTGATTTCACCATAGCAGGTCCACCTGTTGCTAAAATCAATTTAGTAATAGGATGCTTCATTAACTCCTGAGTGGCCTGTAAAGTTGGAATAGTAATAGTAGCAATGGCTCCCTTAGGGCAACCTGCTGCTTCTGCTGCCTCTCTTAGAATATCTACTGTTGCTTTAATACAGTTTTTAGCACTAGGATGGGGAGAGAAAATAATACAGCTTCCAGCCTTAATAGAAATAAGTGTTTTATACATAACAGTAGACGTAGGATTGGTAGAGGGAACAATACCTGCAATAACGCCTACAGGAATCCCAATCTCCAAAGTTTTTTCTACTTTATTATCTTCTAAAATACCAATTGTCTTTTGATCCTTGATGGCTTCATAAATACCCTTTGAACCAAAGGTGTTTTTGATGATCTTATCTTCCCATCTACCAAAGCCGGTTTCTTCATTGGCCATCTTTGCTAGCTTCTCAGCATTCCTAAAACCGGCGTCTGCAATGGCTTTTACAATTTTATCAATTTTACATTGGTCAAAAGTAGCCAATACTTCTTGTGCCTTTTGGGCCGCATTCAAAAGGCATCTAACCTCTTGAACGGATTGTAAGTCTTTATCTATAAGTTCCATTTAAGTTCTCCTCACATTGCTAGTAGTCTATTTTCTATGCTATAAGGAGGGCTTATCTTTGTAGTTTTTAATGATTTCTATAAGCTCCTCTTTTTTAGCAGTTCTTAGTTTTTTAGATGATACTGTAATCCCTAAGGCTTGAATAAGATTTCTAAGCTGCCCATTACTTTTTTTATCTAAATCATCTAGGTTGATTACCTCTTCCTTGTCTAACCCTTCTGACTCTAGCTGAACACTGGTTCCTTCACTATCTTCTGGAGAGTTAAGAGGACTGTAACCTATATCCTCGCTTGGAGGCGTGGGGGGCTCTTCCTGCTGGGCTTCCTCATGCCTCAGGATTTCTATTCCTGTAGGAAGCTGATCTGTAGTAGAAGGTGCTTTTTGTTCGTAAGCCGAAGCCAAAGAACGAGGAGCTTTTACAATGGTTCCTATTAATGCACGATCTACTCGAGGAATGACATGGGCACCCCTTACTGTACCTATCCTCTCTGCTGCACTACTTCCTGCATCCACAGCAGCTCGAATAGCACTGACATCTCCAAAAAGTTGCACCGTCATAATGCCGCCATCTACTTTTGCTATTCCACTTAACTGGACATTAGCTGCCTTAAGTGCGGCATCCGCTGCTTCAATAGCAGGTGGATACCCAATGACTTCAATAAGTCCTAATGCGCGTATCATCATTTATCAATAATCCCTTGGATTATCTGCTACGGCTTTAATAGCTTCAGCAAAAGCTGCACATGCGGCATAACATGCAGATTGTGTTCCTGTTAAAAGTCCACCCCCAAAATTGGTTTCTGAGGGAGGTCCAAAAAATTCAACCAGTTTGACATCAGCTGCTTTCATGGCTGCATCTAAGCCATAAATAGCTTCCATAGGAGGTGCAATGAGGTAAGCCAAAGGTTCGCCTTCTTCAACACCGGCTACTTTTGAAAGATAAGAACCTGTACGGGATACAGTATGGGCATAATAAACAATAGAATCATCTTCATTGGCACTTACAAAACACGCATCATCTGATTGAAAAAAATCCAGAGCTGCTTTTAGTCCACTTCTTACTTCTGCTGGGCTGGGTCCTCCAATAATACCTATCACTTCTCCTGCTAATTTGGTAGAAGCATTGGCTGCACCTGCATACATAGAACGTGCATAGACAACTTCTACTTCTGCACCCTTTGTAGCTTCATCTAGAGCTGTATAGGTGACATCATCAGAATCTGCAGTAATGATGCCTATGCTCTTATGATGAGGGCCTAATCCTAGTTTTGAGGCTAGTTCTGAACTGACATTAGAAATCACACGCACACCTAGAACATTTGCCCGCATTTTATCATTTTTCATCTCTTTTACCTCCTTCTACTTTAAGTCAATACCAGACGCTTTTTTATCTAGCATGGTTTTAATTAACTCTGCAGCATGGGCACCTGCTTCTACAGCTGTGGTACCCCCTTTATGAATATTAGAAATAACTGTTCGTTTGGCTTCAGGTAAACCATGTTTAGGTTTATAAGCAATATAAGCTGACATGGATTCTGCTGTTACAAGCCCTGGCCTTTCACCTACTAGCATACAAATTACGTCTGCTCCTGTTACCTCACCAATGGCATCCATAGCTCCAACACGGGCATATTTGACAAAGAGGATATCTGGAACTGTAATACCATACATTTGTAAGCCTTGTTTAATAGCTGGTACAGCATCTTCTACATTGGCTTCAATAGCAGAAGAAGAAAGGCCATCGCCTACAACAATGAGCACCTTAGGATTGGTGCCACAGGTTTTCTTAATAACCTCTAGTTCTTCTGGACCAAAGCGTCTACCTAGGTCTGGTCGTGTTAAATATTCATCTTTATCCTTGCAAAGGGTTTTTACAAAGACAAAGTTATTCTTCTTAACGAATTCTTCTGATACATCTGAGAAAACAGCATCTTGTGCTGCTGCATGGTCTGCACGTACACGTAACATGGTAATGGTTTTATAACGCGCACCTGCTTTGCCTACCCCAAGTCTGGCTGGTGTTTTAGCCTTCATGGCCAAATACCCTTCTTTGTCCTTGGCATTGTCTACTAAAAATTGCTTTTTAATATCTATCTTTGTAATGTCTTCTAATGAACCATTACGATCGATCACAGTTGTTGACTGACTACAAGC
>JAEZKI010000265.1 GCA_023415525.1 Bacillota bacterium
CGAGAAAGCATGTGAGATGATTGAAAAGGGATGAGGGATCGATTTTGATTCGCGTATTGTTACTGTTTTTCTAGAGGTAAAGGATTTATTTCATGAGGAATTAATGAGATTTAATGCTTTAGAGAAAGGGGAGTAAACGGATGACGCTAGAATCAGAGAATCAAAAGGAATATAGGGACCTAGAGGAAGCAAAATTAGAAATTAAAAAATTGAATATTGCTCTAAAGAAGATGAGAAGAAATGTAGAACGCCTTGAAAAAGATAAAACATTTCTTGCTTCTTTAAATGAACAAGCCTATAAGATGAGGGACTTTTATGAGGAAGAAAATAGGCAGAAATCCATGTATAATGCCCTTATTTTGGATAATTCTCCAGATATCTTTTTGATTATGGATCATGAATTAAAGATTCTAATGGCAACACAACAGTTCTTTCAAGTCTTTCAATATGAGAAAAGGCAGATACAAGAGGGGCTATATCTTCGTGAAATATTTGAAAAAGATATGACAAGTGACTGGTTGGAACAGACCAATGATAAATGTAGTAAGCTGTTCGCCCAGCGCCCAGGTGCCAAATACTCAGATAACATTACGATGAATATTAGGGGAAAACAGTATATCTTTGACATCCAGATTGATAAGGCAGTAAAAAGCGATGAGCAGTTTGTTGGATATATTGTGCTACTTAGAGATGTAACAGAAATTATTCTTGCAAAACAGAAGGCTGAGCGTGCAACTCGTGCCAAAAGTAACTTTTTGGCCAATATGTCCCATGAAATTAGAACACCAATGAATGCTATTACTGGTATGACGGAGTTTATCATTCGCGACACAACAGATGAGGTAGCTAAAGAAAATGCCCTACAAATTAAAAATGCCTGTCATTCGTTACTAGCCATAATTAACGATATACTTGATTTCTCAAAGATTGAGTCGGGGAAAATGGAACTGATTAATTCAAACTATCAATTTTCTTCCTTGATTAATGATGTGGTAGCTATGATGGATATACGTCTTCAAAATAAACCCGTAGAGCTTGTCGTAAATATTGATGAAACCCTTCCCTATAAATTAAAAGGAGATGAAATACGTATAAGGCAAATCTTAATTAATCTCCTTAATAATGCGGTTAAGTTTACAGAAAAGGGTAATATCACATTAAATATCTGGTATGACAAGGTACAAAATAGAGAACAAAATGATAGGATTTGCCTTCATGTAAGCGTAAAAGATACCGGGATTGGAATAAAGCAGAAGGACTTAGAAAAACTATTTTCTAGCTTTAGTCAGGTGGATACAAAAAAGAACCGTTCAGTAGAAGGAACAGGTCTTGGACTTGCAATTTCTCAGAGACTTGTCCATATGATGGGTGGAGAAATCCGTGTAAGTAGTATCTATGGAGAAGGGACTACATTTGAACTATATATTTATAATCAAGTTGAAGATTATCGTCCTATTGGAAAAATCATGGAATATCCACTCACTAGAAATACAGATGCTTTTTCTAATTTCTTCCAAATTCCTGATGTAAAGATTTTAATTGTAGATGATAATAGGGTTAATCTTAAAGTAGCAGAGGGTTTTTTATTCCCCTATCATGCAAAGGTAGATGTGGCAGCAAGTGGCCAGGAAGCAATAGATATATTAAAAACGAAGAGATATGACCTTATTTTTATGGATCATATGATGCCTATTATGGATGGCATTGAAGCCATGAAGAAGATTCGTAGTATGCCAGGACATGAGAAGGATTGTCTGATTGCATTAACAGCAAACGCCATTTGTGGCGTACGTGATATGTATATGAAAGAAGGTTTTCAGGATTTTCTTGCAAAACCCATTATTGCTGAAAAGCTAGATGAAATTCTTTGTAAATACATTCCTGAAGAAAGAAGAAAGCCTGTTGCCCCTCGTGAACAGCTGAAAAAAGAACAAAAGCAAATGGATGAGGAAATACTAAGGCAAGTCTTTCTTGATGGTATAAGAAAGGAAAAACTGTTAAGAGAACTTTATCTAGAAAATGATTTTGAACGCTATACCATTGAAGTACATGCCTTAAAAAGTGTAGCGGCAGCTATTGGGAGAAAGGGGCTTTCTGATATAGCAAAATCTCATGAATTAGCCGGAAAATCAGGAAATCATGAATTTATCCGTAGTGATTTTGATAATCTGATTTTCCAGTATCATCTATTAATTGAAGAACTTCGCCCCAGATTTGAGTATAAGGAGATGAAGAAAGAAGTACAGCATAGAGAAGTTTTGGATGAAGATCAATTTAGGGGTTTATGTCAGAAAATAAGTGGTTATGTAGAGGAATTTAATAGCCAAGGGGTGCAAGAAATAATTGAACAGCTTGAAAAGTATAATTTAGAGGATAAAAAGGCTATTATACAAGCTATAAAAGAAGCAGCGGATTTATATGAGTATGATAAAATAGGCGATTTGATCACACAATTTCTATCACTTTAAGAGAGATAAAGGTAAAGAGAGGGAGGAGAAGGGCTATGCAATCAGTAAGTATTTTTACAGAAGAAATTGATGATTTAGAAGTAGGCGTTCAAGAACTTTCGGAAAAATTACAGGCGAAGCTAAACCTACAAAAAAATAGCTGTGGTCTATTATTTTGTGATAAAGATACTGATCTTGAGGAGCTTATGCCTTATCTTAAGAAAGCTTTTACATTCCCCATTATGGGATGTACAGGACTTGCGATGCTTACAAGGGAAGAAGGATATCGGGTATCAGGTTTAGCGATGTTGGTTTTAACTGCTGATGACTGCGAATTTTCACTTGCAATGACAGAGGCCCTTTCAGATAAGAATAGAGAACAACAGATTAAAGAAGTCTATAAGCAGGCAGCAAGCCAACTTGGAGAAAAAGAGAAGGTTATTATTACATATGCGTCAAAGCCGATTCGTACAGGTGGGGATGAATATGTAACTATTTTGAACAAGGAGTCGTGTGGTGTGCCAGTTTTTGGCGCATTGGCATCTGATGACTTCTCCTTTAATGATTTTAGAGTATTTCTTAACGATAGGATTGAACATATGGGAATGGTGATATTGTTAATGAGTGGCAATATTAATCCCATTTACCGCATGGAATATTCCCTTGATCACATGGCAGAGTTTTCAGCAATAATAACAGAGGCACAGGGTTGTAAGGTTGTATCACTTGACAATATTCCATTTACAGAGGCCCTAAAAAAGGCAGGATTGGAATCACAAATGGAGAATACAGAAATTGTTATTATGGAGTTTATTGGAACGCCTTTTATGATGGACGAAAAAATGGAGGATGGGACAACGATTAGCAAAATGCGTAATCTCACAACATTAGATTATGAGAAAGGAACAGGATATTTCCTTGGAAATATGCAACAAGGTGCCATGCTTAGAATTGGGTTAATGAAGAAAGAAGATGTTCAGCAATCCGTAAAAGAGGCCTTTAGTAAGTTGTTAGAGGAGATGGCTGAATCCGAACACGAGTATCATACACTGCTTTGTAGCTCTTGTGGAAGTCGCTATTTAATCCTTGCAACAGAACCTGATGCAGAAGCCAAAGCTTTTCAAGAGGTTCTTCCAGAAGATATGAGCCTTACAGGCTTTTATTCCTTTGGAGAGATTTGCCCATTTAAAGGTGAGAATGGAAAGCTTTATAATAGCTTTAATAATGACACCTTTACTATAATGGCATTATAATAGTCATATAAGGTAATCTCAAGTAAGAATGGAATATATTAGCATGTTAAGCTATAGTTGTATGAGAATAAAGCAAAAATAGTCGAGAAAAGAGAGAGTCACTTCACATATAATGATCCTGTCAGGAGGTGATAAACAGTGAATGAAAAAATTGAAGCCGTTCAAAGCATGCAAAATTATATAGAAGCACATGTGTCTGACAATATATCTTTAACTGATTTGGCAGAAGTTGCCCACTTTTCACCCTGGTATTCTGCTCGGATATTCAAGGAGCTTACAGGGTTCTCACCAGCAGATTACATAAGGAGGTTAAAACTTTCAAAATCAGCCTTAAGACTGCGAGATGAACAGGTTAAGATTATTGATATGGCTTTTGATATGAGTTTTGCAAGTGTGGATGGTTATCAAAGGGCATTCCATAAAGAATTTGGGTGTAACCCTAAAGAATACTCAAAGAATCCCATTCCATTGGCACTGTTTACACCCTATGGCGTCAAATTTAAAAAGATGTGGAAGGAGTATACGGCTGTGGAAAATATAAGGAATGTATTTATTCAAGTCATTGAAAAACCAGCAAGAAAAGTCATTATCAAAAGAGGAATAAAGGCGGAGGAGTATTGGAACTACTGCCAGGAAGTAGGCTGTGATGTTTGGGGGATACTGACTAGCATAAAATCACTTTGTGGTGAGCCTGTGTGTCTTTGGCTGCCTGAAAAGTATCGTACACCTAACACTTCGCGCTATGTTCAAGGGGTTGAAGTGGCAGTAGATTATAGTGGCCCTATACCTGAAGG
>JAEZKI010000313.1 GCA_023415525.1 Bacillota bacterium
ATACGAAAGACTTTGTTACATATTTTACAAGAGAGTAAAGAAGTAGTGGCAAATAGACAGATTCAAGTGGTCATTACAGGTTCAGGGGCCATGGAACTCGCACAGCTTTTAAAACTTCAATTTGTACAAGAAGTCATTGCGTGTACAGAAGCTGTTCAACAATATATTCCTCAAACAGATGTCGCCATAGAGTTAGGTGGAGAAGATGGTAAAATCACCTATTTTCTAGATACTTTGGAGCAGCGAATGAATGGAAGCTGTGCAGGAGGGACAGGAGCCTTTATTGATCAAATGGCCACATTATTGGAGACAGATGCAACAGGCTTAAATGAACTAGCTAAAAAGCATAAAGTCATTTACCCTATTGCAGCCAGGTGTGGTGTATTTGCTAAAACCGATGTACAGCCTCTTATTAATGAAGGTGTAGCCAAAGAAGATATTGCAGCTTCTATTTTTCAGGCAGTTGTCAATCAAACAATTAGTGTTTTAGCTTGTGGTAAGCCTATTAAAGGGAAGATTGCTTTTTTAGGTGGACCACTCTTTTTCTTATCCGAGTTGAGGGAGCGTTTTATTAAGACACTTCATTTAAAAGAAGAAGAGGTGATTTTACCTGAAAGGCCACAGTTATTTGTAGCCTTAGGAGCAGCACTTTTAGCCCAAAAGGAAGAAAGTATTTCCCTAGAAGCTCTTTTAAATAGAATAGAAGATTTAGGGCAGAGTTTTAGTATTAAGTGTAGCTTACAACCTCTTTTTGAAACTGAAGAGGAAAGGTTGGCCTTTCGAAAGCGACATGCGAAGCATACCGTTACAGAAGGTCAGCTAGAGACTTATCAAGGAGATCTTTTCTTAGGGATTGATGCAGGTTCTACCACTACAAAATTGGTACTTATGGATCCAGAAGGAACATTGATTTATTCTTTCTATGGAAGCAACAAGGGAGACCCACTTAAATTAGTAGAAGATAAGTTAAAAGAGCTTTATAGCCTATTACCAGAAGGGGCTGTGATTCGTAACAGTTGTGTTACAGGATATGGAGAAGCCCTTATCAAGAATACCTTCAAGGTAGATGTAGGCGAAGTAGAAACGATTGCTCATTATAAGGCAGCCCACTACTTTAGCCCTCAGGTGGAATTTATACTAGATATTGGAGGACAAGACATGAAGTGTATTCGCACCAAGGAGGGTGTGGTACAGTCGGTTATTTTAAATGAAGCCTGCTCTTCTGGATGTGGCTCTTTTATTGAGATGTTCAGCCAATCCCTAGGGATGAGCCTTGAAGAATTTGTTGAAGTAGCCCTTCAGGCAAAAGCGCCAGTAGATTTAGGAACACGTTGTACAGTGTTTATGAACTCTAAGGTCAAAGAAGCCCAAAAGGAAGGGGCAACGGTGGGGGATATTTCAGCAGGACTTTCATACTCTGTTGTTAAAAATGCTCTCTATAAGGTTATTAAACTTCGAAGTGCAGAAGAAATACAAGGAGATATTGTGGTACAAGGAGGAACCTTTTACAATGAGGCTGTCTTAAGAGCGATTGAGCTTATTTTAGGTAAAGAGGTCATTAGGCCCAGTATTGCTGGTTTAATGGGAGCCTATGGTGCAGCTCTTTTAGCCAAGGGACATTATCATGGAAAGCCAAGTACACTTTTAGGCTTAAAAGAGCTTTCTGAGTTATCCATGATTAAAACGCCTTCTCGTTGTAAGGGTTGTGAAAACAGATGCCTTTTAACCGTGAATGAGTTAAGTGATGGTAGACGCTTTGTTTATGGTAATAAATGCGAAAAAATGAATGGTAATAAGTATCAAGAAGGGGATATTCCTAATTTAGTAGATTATAAGTATAAAAAGGTCTTTGCTTATGAAAGTTTACCTATTGAGAAGGCGCCTCGTGGGGTGGTAGGGATTCCAAGAGTCCTTAATTTATATGAAAATTATCCTTTTTGGCATAGCTTTTTTACCCATCTTGGGTTTAGGGTACAGCTTTCAGGTGTTTCCAATAAAAAGATTTATGAAAAAGGGATAGCCACTATTCCTTCTGAATCTGTTTGTTATCCAGCTAAGATTGCTCATGGGCATATTATGGATTTAGTAGAAAAAGGGGTGCGCTTTATTTTTTATCCTTCTATACCTTATGAAAGACAAGAGGATTTAAAAAGCGATAATCACTATAATTGTCCTATTGTTACCTCCTATCCAGAGGTTATAAAGAATAATGTGGATGAGATGAGACAACCTGGATTTATTTTTAAATACCCTTTTCTTAATTTAAATGATGAACAGATGGTAACCAAGCAGCTTATAGAAGAACTAAAGGAATTTCAGTTGTCTTCCAAAGAAGTTAAGGAGGCAGTAGCCAAAGGCTATGAGACACTTCAGCTTTTTAAAGCAGATATAGCAACCAAAGGAGAGGAAACCTTAGCTTGGATGCGTCAAGAAGGGGTACAGGGACTTGTTGTAAGTGGAAGACCCTATCACATGGATCCTGAAATAAATCATGGTCTTACCCGGTTGATTACGGCGGAAGGCCTAGCTGTTTTAACAGAGGATTCCGTGGCTCATTTAGGAACTGTTCAAAGACCACTTCGTGTACTGGATCAATGGTCTTATCATAACCGTCTGTATCGGGCAGCTAGTTTTGTCAGTACGCAAAAGAATTTAGAACTTGTTCAATTGACTTCATTTGGTTGTGGCTTGGATGCCGTCACAGCGGATCAAGTGCAAGAAATTTTAGAGGCTGCAGGAAAGATTTATACCTTGATTAAAATAGATGAAGGAAGTAATCTGGGCGCTATTAAAATCCGTATTCGTTCCTTAAAGGCAGCCATGGAGGAACGAAAAAAACTGTGTAAGAAGGAAATGACGAAAAAGGTTAAAGAGCGCGTGATTTTTACAAAGCAGATGAAAAAGAAGCATACCCTCTTAGGCCCTCAGATGTCGCCTATTCATTTTCAGTTTTTGGAAGAAATGTTTAATACCTCAGGATATCAGTTTAAACTGTTAGCTGATACGACACGAGAAGATATAGAAGAAGGGCTTAAATATGTCAATAATGATGCTTGTTATCCTGCAATTATTGTTATTGGGCAGTTTATAAGAGCCTTAAAGAGTGGGGAGTATGATATTCATAATACCTCTCTTATCATTACTCAAACAGGGGGAGGCTGTAGGGCTTCCAACTACATCGGGTTCTTACGTAAGGCATTAGATGAATGTGGTTTTAATGAAGTGCCAGTTATTTCTTTAAATGCTTCAGGGTTAGAAGACAATCCTGGTTTTTCCCTCACCCCTAGCATGATGAATAAGGCAGTTATGGCTCTTCTCTATGGTGATTTATTGATGCGTGTTTTATACCGTACACGTCCCTATGAGATGACACCAGGAGCGGCCAATGCACTTTATGAAAAATGGGTACAAAAGGGCAAGGAAAACGTACGTACAGGCAGTAGAAGTACCTTTAAGAAAAATGTAGCAGCCATTGTAAAAGAATTCGATGCACTGGAACTTAAAGATGAGGTTAAACCTAAGGTAGGACTAGTCGGAGAGATTTTGGTCAAATTTCATCCAGAAGCCAATAATCATGCTGTAGAAATTATTGAGCAAGAAGGTGGAGAAGCAGTTATGCCAGACCTTCTAGATTTCTTCCTTTATTCAGCCTACAACCAGTTCTTTAAAGACCGTTTCTTAGAAAGGTCCTTAAAAGGAAGGCTAGGAGGTCAAATTGCTATTTCTTATTTAGAGCAAAAAAGGCAGTATATGAAAGAGGTTTTAGCAAAAAGTAATCGCTTTCATCCCCCTCATCCCATTACCCATTTGGCAAAAAAAGCTGGTGAGATTATGT
>JAEZKI010000408.1 GCA_023415525.1 Bacillota bacterium
GAGTAATATGCTTCAAATACCACAAGAGACAATTAAACAAACTTTACAGGAGATGAATATAGAAGCTACAGATTTATTGCAGTTAGATACCTTTAAAGAATTTGTGAATGTTCTTTATCCAGAAATGAATCAACAGGACTTACTTTTAACAAACAACAATCTCAAGAATATTAGTAAGCTTTTTGAGGAGTTAAATAAGTTAAGTGAGGTTGTTGAAGGGACAAACGGGAAACTTTTAGTAGAGAAATCAGTAGTAAATACTGAAGTGATTGAGACAAAAATTACACCACTCAATGAATTGCCAAAGGAAAGTGAGACAGAGGACACTTTTTCTCTATCAGAAGTATCGGTGCAAAATATGGGGGCTAAAGAAATGTTGGGACAGAACAACTTAAATAAAGAGCTTCTTGCCCAACAGGTAGTTACAAAGGAAGAGGAGGTTTCTCTTGTAGCAGATGGAAGTATAGAAGAGACTCTTGTGAATTTCAAAGAGATAGGACTTGGCTTAACAGTTCCGATTCAGGGTTTTACTCACACTTATGGAGTAAGTCCTTGGGATGATCAAGGAACTTCTACTGCTTTAGTAAAAGGGGGAGTTGAGACACCTATTGCAAATCAAATACTGGACAAGATAGAGATTAAAGCCTTAAATGAATACCAAGAAGTAAGAATGCAACTTTCACCTAAGGAATTAGGAAATTTATCCATTAAGTTAACGGAGACGAGTGGAGTTTTAGTTGCAGACATAAGAGTAGAGAATGATAAAGCTAAAGAACTTATTTTAAATGAGATTAATAAGCTGAAAGAAATGTTACAGAAGCAAGGCCTTGAAGTAGGAGAAGTTAAAGTGGATGTAAGGCAAAATTCGCATCAATCTCAAATGGAACAACAAAAGCAAAAATCAAGTAGGCGTATTCAAGAATTAGTCCAAAAACATTTATATACTGAAGAGCAAACAGAAGATATAGAACAACAAATAGTGAGCCAGACAGAAGTCGATTATATGGTATAAAGGAGGAAAGATAATGAGTACAACAGATACGAGCACTTCTATACCCTCAAACCTTGTTACACCTACAAGTGATTTGCTAAAGGTAGATAACTCACGTACTGTCAATCAAGAGTTAGATAAGGATGCATTTATAAATTTATTAGTCACACAAATGAAATATCAAGATCCTCTTAATCCTATGGACAATCAAGAAATGATGGCTCAGATGGCACAATTTTCAGCCCTAGAGCAAATGATGAATGTTGCAAAAGCTGTTGAACAACAAACTGCACATTCTCTTATTGGACAACAAGTGCAATACCAATATGAAGATGAATCGGGTACTATTCAATATGCTATTGGAAAGATAGACTATGTAAAAACACAAAATGGTGAACAACTTTTTGGAATTGGTGAAAACGAAGTAGATATGGATGCTATTGTAGCTGTTATTGATCCTGCCAATATTCAATCCAATACTTCTGCTTTTGACCTTATTGGAAAAACCGTTCAAGGTTTACTTAAGGTAAAAGATGATCAAGGTGTAGAGAATAAAGTGATCATTGAAGGTGAAGTACAAGGTATAGCTATGAAGGATGGTTCCACTTATGTTACAATTGGTGAAGGCAAAAATAAAGTTGAGGTTAATTTTACAGATGTACAAAACATTGTAGAGAAACCAACTCTAACAGGAAGATGGATAACAGGCACATATAAAGATAAGGAAGGGAAAGAACAGGTCATTGAAGGAAAAGTAGATTACATAAAAATTGAGGATGAAGATACTTATGTTTGTGTAAATGATCAATTTGTGGACTTTAATGATATAGTGACTGTGACGGATTTAGATAAAGCTCAAGCTACCCCATCTAATTCTGATTTAATTGGAAAATAGTACGGGAACTTACAGCAAAAAGAATGGTGAAGAATTTGTTATTAGATAATAATTCAAGTCAGGTTATAAGAGTGAAAGACCACTAAATAAAGAACAATAGAGAGAATTGAGGAGGAAAAAATTATGATGAGATCCATGTTTTCCGGCGTATCAGGACTTAGAGTACATCAAACACGTATGGATGTAATTGGTAACAATATTGCTAATGTTAATACAGTCGGATATAAATCACAACGTGTTACCTTTAATGAAGTATTTTCTCAAACCTTACAAAGTGCCAGTGCTGCTAGTGATGAGACAGGCAGAGGAGGTCTTAACCCTATGCAGGTTGGATTAGGTGTTAATATTTCTTCTATTGATATGTTAATGACGCAAGGTGCGGCACAACGTACAGATAATCCTTTTGACCTTATGATTAATGGAGAAGGCTTTATTGTTGTAGGGGATGCTACAGGTAAATATTTTACTCGGGCAGGTGCACTTAGAACAGATGATGAGGGAAATCTTATCATTCCTAATGGTATGAAGGTACAAGGTTGGCCTGCTACGGCTGATGGTAAAGATATTACTCGTAAAGATGTAGAGCCACTTAAACTTAATGATCCAAAGACTAAAACAACGCCGCCAGAGGCTACTACCAATACGTCTATTTCTGGTAATTTGAATACGGATGATGGAGCTGACGATAAAGGAATTCCAAGCCAGCTAAAAATGTATGATAGTTTAGGTAATCTGTATTCAATCAATATCTTCTTGAAATATGACGGTGGCGAATGGACCATTACGGATCAAGATGGTACTACGGGTGGGGCTATTACATTAACAGATCAAAATGGTAATGTGTATGAGACTGATTCAGAGGAATTTCCAGCAGATATGAAGATAGAATTTGATGCTTCAGGAAAACTTATCACAACAGATGAATATAGTATACCTGCCATTGATATGAGTACTGCGAAGTTATTAGATTCTACTGGAGCAGATACAGGTCAAACAGGTCCTATCGCTAATATTAGTGAAGTTAAAATTGATTACAGTGGCTTAACACAATATGCTTCAAAAACTAATGTCAATCCTAAAGTAGGCGATAAAGATGGTGCCGGAGCGGGTAAGGCTGCTGGTACAATGAGTGGTTACGATGTAGGAACAGATGGAAAGATTACAGCCTATTATAGTAATGGGGATAGACGACTTTTAGGACAGATTGTAGTGGCACAATTTGATAACCCAGCGGGGTTAGAAAAAAATGGGGACAACCTTTATACAGCGACTGCTAACTCTGGAGATTTTGATAATGTAGGTAAAGTAGGTAATTTCCAAGCAGGTGTTCTAGAAATGTCTAATGTTGATTTATCCAGTGAGTTTACAGATATGATTGTTACACAAAGAGGTTTTCAAGCCAACTCGCGTATTATTTCTGTTTCAGATGAAATGCTACAAGAGCTTACCAACCTTAAACGATAAAAGAGTTAGGAGAGGAATATGATAACAGTTACACGACTTAATCATCAAGAATTGACTCTTAATTCAGACTTGATAGAGTCTCTAGAAGAAACGCCAGACACTGTGATTTCTATGACAACAGGGAATAAGTACATTGTTACTGAAAGTAGCCATGAAATTATTAAAAAAATTATAGACTATAAGAGGAAAATTCTACAGGTAGTAGAAGAGTAGGAGGGAAATCAAGTGGATATTGCAACACTCATAGGGTTAGTATCCGGGACTGTATTCGTTCTAATATCTATTGTTTTATCGGGAGGAAGACTCCTTTTGTTCTGGGATTTACCTTCAGTTATGATTGTTTTTGGTGGTACAATTGCTGCGCTTCTTGTGTCTTATCCTTTAAAACAGTTTTTAGCATCTGTAAAAACAATCAAACATGCTTTTTCGAATAAAGTATCTGATCCTACTACTGTTATTACTCAAATTAATGAATTGGCTCTTGCAGCACGAAAAGAAGGCTTACTTGCATTAGAAGAAATTGCACAAGGAATGGATGATCCCTTCTTACAGAAGGGCATCCTTCTTATAGTAGATGGTACGGATGCAGACTTACTGCGGAGTATTTTAGAAACAGAAATAGCTTTCGTTGAAAATAGACATAAGGACAATCAAGGTTTTTGGGCGGGAGTTGCAGATTTAGGCCCTGCATGGGGAATGATAGGTACCCTAATTGGACTTATTTCCATGTTAGACTCATTAGATGACCCATCAACGATTGGACCTTCGATGAGCGTTGCATTGATTACAACGCTTTATGGTTCTTTACTTGCCAATTTTTTTGCGACACCTATTGCAAATAAACTGAAAGGAATTAGTGATCGAGAGGTGCTTCACAAGCAAGTTATGATTGAAGGTCTTTTGTCTATCCAGGCTGGTGAGAATCCTCGTGTTATAGAAGAAAAATTAAAAGCCTTTTTATCACCAGCTATGCGTAAGAGTTTTGAAACACCTAAAAATGAGGAAGAATAGGTAGGTGAGATGAATGAACATGAAGAAAGAAGATGAACCCAAAAAGGGTGCTCCTGCCTATATGAATACATATGGAGATATGATG
>JAEZKI010000419.1 GCA_023415525.1 Bacillota bacterium
TCTGAGCACAGTTCAACAGAGTCCTCTCTTAACCTAGTAAAAGCAAAGTTTCCTTTATAGACATGAAGGCCTGTAATATTTCCTACTAAAGCTTCTTCATATCTTTCTGTATAAACAACTTCTAAAAACTTCCCATTAGGAGAATACTTAACAATACGTTCTTCAGCAATTTTAGTACCTTCCTCATCTCTTTGAATATCAAGGACATAAACATTGTTTTCCTTATCCGCTAAGACTCTGGTTGCCTCATAAAATCCTTTCTCCTGCCTTGTTCCTCCATTAATATGAAAGACTAAATAACCTGCTTTATCCATCTTTACCAGTCGCTTAGCTGAGGAGTCAATAAGGATTTTATTCCCTTCATAATCTGTGGTAATTTTACTTATGGCACCCAACTCTAAATCCTTAAAGGGTGTAATGAATAACCATTCCTTATTCCAAACTGTAAATCCAATACATACTATAAATAAAACTATCAATCCCTTTATCCATTTCTTCATGTTAATCCATCCTTTCTGTAAGCCTTACACTGTATTTATGCTGAAGGAAATAGGGAGCAAGTCTCTCTTTATATTTTCTTATTCCCTCTTTACCCATATCTTCTGCGCAATTAATGTTTTTCAAATGGCCTCCATAAAGGGTATTGACCATTATATGGCTATATTCATTAATCCCTCGTAGCGTATGAAGTGTCTTTGTAAAATGAAAGGCAAGAACATCCTTTTCTATCCCAACTACAGCATAGCCTACCATTTCTTCTTGGACTTTTATAATAAAGCCCATTAATCCTAGCTCTTCAAACATTTCTACATAACGTTTGGTAGCTATTAACAAGCAGCCATATAAGCATTCTTTGCACGTATGCTCGTTGCACCATCTCTTATTCAAAAACTCATAGCAAAATATCTTATTTTCATTTGTAATGGGTACACATTCTGGATGATAGGTATGTAAGAAATGATGATAGGCATTTCACATCTTTTTCTTGTCTAATATTCCTTTATGGTCCTCTAGGGTATACACATAATCACTAAAATCTCGGTCATAATCATAGCTTATGTCAAAGGCTTGAAGCGCTTTATAATAAGGCAACATCCATTCTTGTACATCAAAGAAAACAAGCTCTATTCCTTTTTCCTTAAATAGTTGGTAGAGCTCCTTAATAGTTTCCTCAAAGGTCTCTTTTATATATTTACCTAAGGGGGGTAAACATACTATTCTATTAAAAGGTTTGTCATCTAAGACAATACACAAATAATCCCCTATAAGTTTATAGTAGCACACTGTACTAAAGTTCCAAGCCATCAGGCTAGGGAAATAAGAAAAAGAGGATAAATCTCCTTCTAGTTCCATTATATGTTGATCAAAAATCCCTTTTTCCTCTATGGTTAAGGGCTTAAATCCTTCTACCATACTTATCTTCTCCCTTTCTTTTTTATAGCTCTTTTCTGCTATTAAATTAAGTAAAAGTATTCTCCAAAATCTTCTCTTAGTAATACCTTGCCTTGCTTTACCATCTCCTGATTAATGGCTTTTATCAAATGGTGCATACCAATCCTTTCATTTTGACTGGCTGCCAGAAACGCTGCGGAAATGACACAATTCTTAATGCTTCCTCCGGACATTTCAAATTGCCTTGCTAGATAGGCAAAATCTATATCAGCCTCAACGGGTGTAGCTGTTGGAAATAAGCTCTCCCATATTTTCTTCCTATCCTCACTGGTGGGAAAAGGAAAATGGATAATAAACTTAATCCTTCGTATAAAGGCTTCGTCAATATTTTTCAAGTAATTTGTTGTCATAATAACGATTCCTTCATACTCTTCAATTTGCTGTAACAAGAAGGAGACTTCTACATTAGCATATTTATCTTGTGCTTCCTTTACCTCTCCACGTTTACCTAAAAGGGCATCTGTTTCATCCAGAAGCAAAATCACATTACTTTTACTAGCCTCTGTAAAAATATCTTTTAAATTTTTAGCTGTTTCTCCTACATATTTAGATACAATCTGTGCGAGATTCACCTTGTAAAGCTGAAGCCCTAGCTCTCCTGCCATAATCTGAGCAGCCATGGTCTTTCCTGTGCCTGAAGGGCCCTCAAAAAGAATACTTAACCCTTTTCCATAAGAAAGCTTGCTCTCCATCTCCCATTTATCAAAAACAATATGTCTATATTTCATTTGATTACAGGCTTCCTGCATCTGCTCCTTATATTCTTCACGTAAAATCAAATCCTTCCAATTAAAAAGAGGTTTTGTAAGGACGGCAACTTCACTTAATTTGCTGGAATTTTGCTTAGCGCACGCTTCATATAATAAAGCTTTTGATAAATAGGGTTCTTGTCTCTCGAAATACCCATGTAGGGCTTCATAGGCTGCATCTTTTATTTTTTGAGGAGTAAATTTGAAGTTATTAGCCAAATCACTTATCTCTAGGTTTTCTTCTAAAGGAATCCCCTCTAGTAACCTCTGCCATAAAAGAAATCTTTCCTTTCTTGCCAAAGCTGGGAGACTCAAGTTGGTATAGCTTAATAAACTTTCTTCTCTAGCGTGCCACTCCTCTTCCATGCATACCCATACCTCTCCATGAGGCAATAGAGGCTCTCTAAAAAGATAATTTAAATAATTGATTCTACTCCTTTCTTCTAAGGCCCCCATATGATAAAAGCAAATCATAGCCTGTTGAATAATGGCCTGTCTTAAGATTTCTAACACTTCAAAACAAGGGCTTTCTAGTGTCTCAAAGCTTGGCAAATGCTGGGCATCTATAAAGATCACATCTCTATCTAGACCCTTTGCCACCTGTTTTACCAAAAAGCGTTTACCCATTCCTTCTTCCCCCTCAATATAAAAAATATGAGGTCTAGGGTGTTCTTTACACTTTTGGATAAGCCTTTGTGACCACTCTTCTTTGTAACACATCTGCTCCAAATAATCTCTGGAACAAAAATACTGATACCCCTTAAGGTTAACTAAATGCTCTTCATTAAATAGAAAGGCTAGCACAAACTCCTTAATATATAAAGAGGCTTCTCCACCCTCTTTATCCCACTCGCAATCGATGAAGTATTTAAAGATTTTTTGTTTGAGCTTGGCAATTGCCTGCCAGAAGTCTACTCCCTTATACTGTGTTGTAAATAGTTTGAAAGCCCCTTCTAAAGTGGGCATTTTTTTGCCCCCTATATATTCAAAAATCTTGGAATAGAGTCTATTAAAAC
>JAEZKI010000427.1 GCA_023415525.1 Bacillota bacterium
TTCTTTGATTTTAATGCTTTTATAAAAGCTTTCTAGAAATACAACTTGAAATAACCAAAGTATTATAAGAAGAAAAGCAATAAAGAGGGTTAAATAACTAAAAAGCTGCCATTTAATACTGGATTTAGTGTGTTTCAAAACGATATCCCACTCCCCTCAAAGTGACGATACGATCGGCATAGTCACCAAGGCTTCGGCGAAGGAGTTTGATATGCGTGTCTAAAGTACGATCATCCCCATAATAGTCGTATCCCCATACGTTTGTAATAAGATTTTCACGAGTAAGGGCGAGGCCACCATTCTTTACCATATAAAAGAGGAGGTCATATTCCTTAGGCGTTAAGTCTACTACAGCACCGTCAATAGTCACTCGTCTGGCATCAAAATCTACTGTGAGACCATCAAAGTGTACCTCATTTTTGGAGGTAACGGCACAGCCTTGACCACTTCGCTTAATAATGGCATTTACTCGCATCATCAGCTCTTTAGGTGAAAAAGGTTTGACAACATAGTCATCGACACCTATTTCGAAGCCATGAATTTTATCATATTCCTCACCACGAGCAGAAAGCATGAGGACGGGGGTTGTACTAAACTTGCGAATTTCTTTGCAAGTAGAAAAGCCATCTAGTTCAGGCATCATCACATCTAGAATGATAAGGTCAAAAGCTTCTTTCTTACACATGGCAATGGCCTCCATACCATTTGAAGCTTCTTTTACAGTATGCCCTTCGAAGACAGCGTATTTTTTGATGAGTTCACGAATCATTGTTTCATCATCTACAATTAAAAGGTTGTACATGAGCAATCACCTCTATAGTATTTGGTTTATTTTATCATAATTCTACCTATTTCCATAGCCTAAGTATAAAAGAAGTATGTGATAACTATGTGATTAATGGCTGATAAAAATAACATATGAGAGGCAGGCTGTGTTGAGAGATGGAGATAAATGACTTGGTATTTGAAAATTTAATTCATGGCATTTTTTACACTATCTATACAAGCTTGTAGCCATGCTACTATTTCGTTTTTATTTTTATTCACCGGAGCAATTTGATCCCAATATAATTTAAAATATTCTACAAACCCTTTTGTTATCATAGATTCTTTCATAAGTAATCGGACTTTTGGAACAGTGAAAGAAGTGTCATATATATTTATAAAGACAGCCTTCCTTTCTTTTATAAAAAAATGGTAGGCATCACTATACTTTAAACGGTTATCATTATGAAAGATAATTCCTAAACGAAAGTTATTGTAGGATAGAAGGAAGTGTATGATGTTTTGTAGGAGTTCAATAATTTCCATTGGCTCTAAAACTACAATTTCCACACCCGAATAAGTCGAGAGAGAAAGTATATGATGGTCAATGAGGTTTTCTATGAAGTCTGATAAGTAGATTATATCACAGGAGTATCTTTTTATATTCTCACAAAAACCCTCTAATTGTGCTTTATAGTTGTCTAAAGAAAGCTGTTGCATTTCTTTTGCAAGAGCTGTCCTAGATAGAAGTTTTTTATATGTTTTTTCAGGAATTAAAAATAAACTGAAATACCAATTATAATAATAGATATTCCCAGCTTGCTGTTTGACTTTAGTGATTGTGAAGTGATATTCCTCGTTTGGGATTTGTGGATAATATCGAATAATACTTTGAGCATTATCTCTTAAAAATACATTCAGATATTTGGTGAAAAGATTAATGGCTGATTTAGTTTTAAGATAAAACCCACAATTGATGGTGGAAATCTGACTGGAAGGATAGCAAGATAGGGCCCCAATATCTGTTATAATACACATCTCATTAGCAATTGAGAAAGAATTATAGTTACTTAGATAAAAAAGATAAACTTTTCCAGTACGTATAATAGGTAGGAAAAAATGGATAAGTCGAGTTAGTTTTTCTTTATTATCTTCTAATCTTAATAGGTAAAGAACATTCCAACCGTTGTCTAGAGCTTTTGATAATAGTTCTCTATAATGATTAATCCGTGCTTCAGTAAAAAAGGAATAATCTATATGGCTATAGTAAGTGATATAAATCATATTGTTGGCTTTGCTCTTTTTAGTTGCTGCTGTCTCGATTAAGTGAATAAAGGCAGAATATATATTTGAAATTCCATGGATAATTTGATCATTGCTAGATAGGCCTATTCCATTTATGGTATTTGTTTTGAGAATATTAGAAGGCGTATTGCTAGAGGACAGTATGTAGTCATTAATAGGAGCATCTAAATGGGCATTACTTGAATTTTCAAGACAGTGCCTAGAATAATTGATGTATTTTTTCTTTGTTATTCATAGGTCTGAGTTTGTCGTTAATCTCTAACTGACTAAACATTTCTTCTAATAAGCGATTTTGGTAGGTACTTACGATGCAGGTAGAAAGAAAGTCTGCAATTTTTTCTAGGTAGGGAGAGCTTAGAGGAGGTATTCTCTTTTCATTTACCCAACGATTTACAAGCGAATTATCTACATAAATTGCTTTAGCTAATTTATTCATAGATATATTTAATGTAGAAAGTAGTAATTTAAGACAGCTTCCGAAGGTTGAATCAAGCATTAAGCAATTCCCCCTTTCAAAGTAAGTAAATAAAAAGTGTAATTTTGACAGGTATTCAAGGGTTGCAAAATATGAATATTTCTGTCGTCTAATATAATCTATGAAATGTACTATGTCAAGTTCTCTTATTTAACTTGTCATGTCAATTTAATTGACAAAACCTTTCTGATACTTAGATTCTTAATGTGAATATTATATAATAAATAATGAAATTTATTTTTTATTTTTATATATTTTATGTTATTTATTTAAATATGTTTTTCTATTATTGCAACAGCTTAAATTCTAGGAGGAAAAGATATGAGTAAATTAAGTGGAACCAACGGTAAAACAAAAAGTATCAAAATGAAATTAATTGTTTACTTCTCAGTCTTGGTTTTAATAGCCTTCTCAGTCTTAGGGCTAGTAGCTAATAATATTTCTAGGAATATTATTATTGACGAGGCGAGTGAGTCCATGCTGTTACTAGCTAGAAGTTCTGCAACATTAGAAAGTAGTCGTTTAGAAATACAAACGAGTACCTTGAAAACCATTGCGATATTAGATGAAATTCAAGGAATGGAATGGGAAAAAGTATCATCCGTCTTGAAATCTCTTTTAGTGGAAGCCGATTTTCATCAAATGGGTATAATTTATTTGGATGGAGTGGCCCGTTATTTAGATGGAAAAGAGTATAAAATAAATAAAGACAATCCTTTAATGGAGATTTTTAATGGGAAAGAAAGTGCATTTGAATTTACCGTTAGTCAAGCAACAGGAGAGTTAAGCTTATTACAAGCTGTTCCAATTATAAAGGAGGGGAAGGTAGTTGGTGCTTTATTTGGAGTGAGAGATGGAAAAGCACTAACCCATCTTGTTGCTGATATAGGATATGGAAAAAAGGGTTATAGTTATATAATAGATAGTAATGGAACAGTAATAGCACATCCAGATGAAAATTTGGTGTTAAATAAGTTTAATGCTATAGAAGAAGCTACCAAGGATAGTAGTTTTACGTCTACTTCAACTGCTATAAAAAAGATACTAGGAGAAAAAGAAGGAACAACGAGCTATGTTTATAAAGGTGGTAGTCAATATGTGGGTTATTCCAAAATAGAAGGTACAGACTGGACGTTTATATTAGTGGCTAGTAAGGCAGAAGTATTAGATGCCTTGCCAAGATTAGAGAGATCTATTTTAGTCATTTCTATAATTTTCGTGGTAGTAAGTATAATTCTTACAGGATTTATAGGCAGTGCTATTTCAAAACCAATTATAGGAACAATTAAATATGCAGAGCAGGTTGCAAATTTAGACTTGACCAATGAGATTAATCAAAAGTACATGGCTAGAGATGATGAGATAGGAATCTTAGCGAAGTCCTTGAAAAAAATTACAACTAGACTTCATGATATCATTG
>JAEZKI010000483.1 GCA_023415525.1 Bacillota bacterium
AGTTATGGCCTTAGCCCATCGCCCTAAGCTCATTTTATTAGATGAACCTACGGCTAACTTAGACCCTGTTGTACGCAATGAAATTTTAGAGATATTAATGGAGCATATGCAAAATGAGGAGGTAACTATCTTTTACTCAACCCATATTACTTCGGATTTAGAACGAGCAGGTGACTATATTGTCTATATAAATGACGGAAAGATTTGGCTAGATATAGAGAAGGATACTTTGCTTAATGAATACTGCATTGTAAAAGGACCTAAGGACTTATTTACGGGAGATATTCAAAAAGAATTGCTAGGTTTACAAGAAAGTAAATTTGGGGCAGAAGCCCTTTTAAAAGATAAAAAACTAGCTTATGAACTTTTTGGAGAAGAGGTCAAATACAGCCAGCCAAGTATTGAGGAGATTATGGTGTTTTTATCCTATAGAAAGTTCTCTAAGGAAGTTGAACATTTTGCTACAGAAGGAGGAAATAGAAAATGATAGAAGGTGTAAAAAAATTACTCTTAAAGGATTGGATTTTTATTAAAAGTTCTCTTAAAAAATGGGTGATTTTAGCCCTTATTGGCTCCTTTCTTCTACCTTGGGGAAATGTTGGGACTCTATTTATTGTACCTATTATTATAGGATATGTTTTTAATTATGGGATTTTAGCTTATGAGGAAAAATATAGAATGGATGTCTGGATAAGTGCTTTACCTGTAGAACGTAGTGAAATATGTACAGCTAAATATATAGCGCCTATCCTATATGCCTTAATAAGTACTTTTATCATGATGATAAGCCTAGGTATAAGAATGTTGCTATTTAAAGGATTATTAACCAATGTTTTACTCAATTTGATTTTAGCAGTATTAGCTGTGGCTCTTATTTATAATGGGATCATTTTACCTATTATCCTCTATTTTGGAGCCCTAAAGAGTAGAATGATCATCATGGGGTTATATTTAGCCTCCTTTATATTACTAGGGATAGTACAGGACAACTATGGAGAACAGCTTCATCAGGGAATGATTCAAGGTCTAGGGACGACAAGTGTTGGTATTCTTACCATTATAGGGGTTATTATTTATGCCCTATCCTATTGTTTAGGCAGAATGATTTATCGCAAGAAGGAGTTTAACTAGTTTTTTATTTAACCTGTAAGGTAGAAGCATTTAAGGAATAATTGGCATAAGTAAGGAGTTCTTCTAAAAAGGTGTTGACTTCCTCCATATCTTTACAGGCAATTTTAGCTAAATAACAGCTATTCCCTGTCGTGCGATGACATTCTAATACAATAGGTTGATTTTGAATGAACTTTAGAAAAGGACCATGATTGGAGCTATTCATAATGATATTGACAAAGAAGAGTAGGGAGCTATCTAGTAATTTTTCGTCTGTATGAATGGTAAATTGGGTAATAATCTTTAAATCACAAAGTCGAGTCACCCGATTAGAAACAGCTTGTGGTGTGAGATGGACTTTTTCACCAATGGCTTTAAAAGGGAGACGTGCATCTTTTTTTAAGAGTTCTATAATTTCAAAATCTATATTATCAAGCATAAGTCACCAAATCCTTTCATTTCTAAAGTAAATAGAGGGTTAATCTTTCACCTATCTAGTGGTCAATAAGATAAAATGATTATAGCAAATCTAAAAGGTGTTAGGTAGGGAAGGGAGAAAAACAATGAAAAAAGCTTTACTTGTAATTGATATGCAAAAGACGTACTTTACCCAAGATAATTTAGTCAACTATCCTGTGGGGAGTTTAAAAAAAGTATTAGAGGCCATGGATTTTGCCAAAGAGAAAGGTATGCCTATTATTGTCGTGCAACATAGTAATGAGAAGGGGAACTTTGGAAAAGGCAATAAGTCTTGGGAACTTTGTGAAGAAGTAGCCAACAAACCTTATGATTACTATGTGGAAAAATATAAGCCAAGTAGTTTTTATGAGACACAGCTTGAGGACATTCTAAAAGCTGAAGGAGTTGATACCGTTGTTATAAGTGGCTATATGACACATATGTGCTGTGATACCACAGCTAGAGAAGCTTTTCATAGAGGCTATAGTGTAGAGTTTTTGTCAGATGCCACAGGAACAGTTCATTTAAATACTCCAGCAGGAGAGAAACAAAGTAAAGAAATTCATGAGACGGTACTTGTTATCCAAGCCTCTTTATTTAGTCAAGTACTTACAGTGAAGGAATGGAAGAATTTGTAATGGTTTCTTGAAAAGAAATGCATAGGAAAAAGGCTAGCCTTATATGGTATAATGGTATAATAAAAGAAAATCATTTATTCATAAGGAGGTCGCCATGAGAGTACTCGTTACTAACGACGACGGATTAGGGGCTAGAGGGATCTATGAGCTAGCAAAGGCATTAGCAAAAGAACATGAGGTGATTGTAGTAGCACCTAGGGAACAAAAGAGTGCATCCAGTCATTCCGTTACACTTCATACACCTATTAGGATAAGGGAAGAAAGTTTAGAGGGGATTAGGTGTAGGGCATATAGTGTGGTAGGAACACCTGCTGATTGTACACAAATAGGGTTAAACCTGTGTAAAGGGAATATAGACTTGGTTGTATCAGGGATTAATAGAGGACTTAACTGTGGAACAGATATTCTTTATTCAGGAACTGTGTCAGCAGCTATTGAAGGAGCAATATATGGTATACCTGCCCTAGCTGTATCCATGGAGGTTGACTGGCTGAAAGAAGATGAGGACTATAGTAAGGCAGCCGAATGGACAGCACAAATTATTAAGGAGGTCTACGGAAAGTATCTAACGGGACAACGAGTTCTAAACCTCAACTTTCCCAATAAAGAACCTAAAGCTATTAAGGGCCTTAAAGTTTGTAAGCTAGGAAAAGCTATGTATGATAATAACTATGAAGTAACCGATGAAAATGGGGAGAAGGTTTATACCCTTTCTGGTTTTGAAAAGAAAATTCCCGAGGAAGATGTGGATATATATTATCTTTCACAAGGTTATGTGACGTTAACGCCTTTACAATTTGATTTTACTCATTTTAGGGAATTACAAGAGGTAGAAGACCTTTTTATTAAAAAATAGCATGGCAGTCAGCAGTCATTAAAAATAAGGTTGTCTCCAATCAAAGGGATAATCTTATTTTTTTGCCAAGAAATTGTACTTTAGTTTAAGAGTGTAACTCTCCTAGC
>JAEZKI010000486.1 GCA_023415525.1 Bacillota bacterium
CAGCTACCACAAAAACAATACTATAGACGAAGAAATAGATTAGGACATCTGACACTGTTTTTTCGTCTATTTTTTTGCCATCCATACGAACGGAGAAATAGGCATTAGGGTGAATAATTTGTTTAAGAGTGGCTCCCATACTTTTTAAGCAAATGAGTATACGAGAAACCTTTAGACCACCAGCAGTAGACCCTGCAGAGCCACCGATGAACATAACGAGTAAAAGAATGATTTTACTAAAGGTAGACCAAGTATTGAAATCTGCCGTAGCAAAGCCAGTTGTTGTCATAACAGAAGCAACTTGAAAAGAAGAAAAGCGGAAAGCTTCGCCTAGAGAACCATAGGTGTTTTGGACTAATAAGTCAACAGTAATAAGCCCTATAGCACCACATAAAATAGCCAGATAAAGCTTCAGTTCATCACTTTTAAAGAAGCCTTTTATATTCCCCTTAAGTATAAGGTAATAGAGGGAAAAGTTAATACCACAGAGAATCATAAATAGGGTAATGATGGCATCAATAAGTGGGCTGTTATAATGTGCCACACTGGCATTCATATTAGAGAAACCACCTGTTCCTACTGTTGATAGAGAGTGGACAAAGGCATCGTAAGGTGTCATACCTGATAAAATGAGAAGAAGCACTTCTAAGAGTGTAACACCTAAATAGATACTATAAAGAATTTTAGCTGTCTGACCAAGCCTCGGGACGATACGGCCTACAATAGGACCAGGGCTTTCAGCTTTCATAACCTGCATGGAGCCTGTTCCTAAAGAAGGAAGAATAGCAATGGTAAGAACTAAGATCCCCATTCCACCTACCCAATGAGTAAAACTACGCCAAAAGAGAATGCCTCGAGGAAGCCCCTCAATAGAAGATAAAATAGTAGAGCCAGTGGTGGTAAAGCCAGAACAGGCTTCAAAAAAGCTATCTACAAGTGAGGGAATGGCACCACTTATGTAAAAAGGAAGGCATCCAAAAAAAGACATAAGAAGCCAACCTAGGGCTACAATGGCAAAGCCATCTCGCGCATAGATGGTTTTAACGGTAGGTTTAATAAGAGAGAGGCAAAGGCCTACTGCTAGCACAATGCCTAAAGTGATTAAAAAAGAAAATAAATCACCATCTTTATAGATAAGCGCTACTAAAATAGATGGGAGTAAGGCAATGGCCTCACATATTAATAACATTCCCAAGCTTCTTAATACTATTTTTAAGTTCACTGGTAAATCCTCCTGGGGTATTATCTATAATGTCTTTAAGACTAGATATGTTTTTATTTGTAATAACAAGGACGCGATCACCTGTTTGAATACAAGTTTGCCCGTTAGGAACGACAACTTCATTCTTTTTTACAATAGTAGCAATCAATAGGTCAGGAATAAGTCGCAATTTGTAAAGAGGAATATTGATAACCGGATCTGCAGAAGAGGCAATAAACTCAATGATCTCTCCTTCACCACCTACAATACGGTGAAGAGCTTCTACAGATTCGCCCCGTACATATCTAAGGATACGGTTAGTAATAATGTCTTGAGGTGTAATAATCGTACCTAAACCTAAGGTATTGATTACTGAATTACAATAATCACGACTTATTTTTGTAATGACACGTGGCACAAGATTTTGTTTAGCGATAAGAGAAGAAATGATATTTTCTTCATCACGGCCAGTTAAGGAAATGAAGCTATCCACAGATTCTAGGTGCTCTTCTGCCAGTAATCTACTATCTGTACCATCCCCATAAATAATAAGGGCATTAGGGAGTTCTTCAGATAGTCTTTCACAAACCGTCTTATCACTTTCTATGATTTTGACTTTGATATGCATTTCATTGAGAAGGCGAGCAAGATAATAAGTGATTTTTCCACCACCTACAATCATGATATTTTTGACTTTTGAAGGCTTATCATGAATGGTTTTACAGAAATTATAAATAGCTGCCGACTTGCCAATAGCATAAATGGTATCTTGGGCTTCTAATAGAGTATCACCTGTGGGGATAATAAGCTTATCCTGACGAATAATAGCGCCTATTAATACAGCATTGAATTTTTCGCCAAAGTGCTTGATTTTAGAACCTACCAAAGGAGAACTTTCTTCAAGAAGCATTTCTACCATACGGACACGCCCTTTAGCAAAATTTTCAAGGCGAATAGCTCCAGGAACCGTTAAAACCCGAGCAATCTCGTCTGCTGCAGATTCTTCAGGGTTAATAACCATATCTAGGCCCAAGTCTTCTTTTATAAGGAGAAGTTCTTTAGCATATTGAGGGTCACGAATACGCGCAATGGTACGATGTGCACCTAATTTTTTGGCCGTTAAACAACATAACATATTCACTTCATCACTACCGGTTACAGCAATAATAAGGTCAATTCCTCTACAACCATTTTCAACTAATGTACGGGTACTAATCCCTGTACCTCTTACAGGTAAGGCGTCTAAGTTATTTTCCACCTTCTCCAAAGCTTTAGGATTCTTATCAATAATTGTGACGTCATTTCCTTGAGTTGAAAGATGGGTAGCTAATGCGTAACCTACCTTACCAGCACCAACAATAATAATTTTCATAACGACTCCTTATAAATATAAAAATAATTTTGATATAAAAATAATATTTTGTAAAATGATTATAACATATAATATAGAATATATCCAAATAGATTACATCTCAATAGCATATATTCAAAAAAATGATAAGAAAATATTAGGAATATTAAAAATATTTATAAATACTTAACTGATTGAGGTGAACTTGCATTTAACCCCAAGCACTCTTATAATAGATATAATGTGTAGAATATGAAAGGTAGGATCTACTAAGGAGGATTTAGAAACATGGAATTTATCGAGATTATAAAAGCGATTATACTGGGCATTGTAGAAGGTATAACAGAATGGCTCCCAATAAGTAGTACCGGTCATATGATTTTGGTGGATGAATTTTTAAAACTGAATATGAGTGATGCTTTTAAAGAAATGTTTTTTGTCGTTATTCAGTTAGGGGCTATTTTAGCTGTTGTTTTATTGTTTTGGAATAAACTCTTTCCTTTTTATTTTAAAGATAAATGTGAAATCAAAAAAGAAACCTTATCGATTTGGATAAAAATATTAGTAGCTTCTATTCCAGCAGGCATCATTGGCATCCTCTTTGATGATAAAATTGATGAAATGTTTTATAATCCATGGACAGTAGCTATTACTCTTATTATCTACGGTATTTTATTTATTATCGTGGAAAATAAAAACAAGAATCACGTACCAAAGATTAACAGTCTTTCTAAGCTTGATTTTAAAACAGTACTTATTATTGGAATTTTTCAAGTGCTAGCACTTATTCCAGGAACCTCTCGTTCAGGTGCTACCATTATTGGTGCCATGCTTATTGGAACCTCCAGGACAGTAGCTGCTGAATTCACCTTTTTCTTAGCCATCCCTGTGATGTTAGGTGCAAGCTTCTTAAAGATTTTAAAGTTTGGGCTGGCTTTTAGCGCTGCAGAGTTAATGATTTTATTAGTAGGAACGGTGGTTGCCTTTGGTGTTTCCATTTGGGCCATTAAGTTTTTAATGAACTATATTAAGAAAAATGATTTTAGGGTGTTTGGTTGGTATCGTATAGTATTAGGTGTTTTAGTAGCGACTTATTTTCTTATAAGATAAGAAAGTATATCTTTTTTGAGAAATCAAAGGGTAAGAAAAGAATCTATCTCATTGTTAATAGGATGAGATAGGTTCTTTTTTTAAAACAGTGTTAAATCCATGTCTTGTTCAAGAAGGGATTTAAGAGTCATAAGAGCTTTACTCAGGGCCTCCTTTGTTGGAGGGGTAGCAATAGATAGTCTGACAGCAGCAGGTAAAAGTGCATTGCCCACAGCGAAACGTTCGCCGCAATACACCTGAACCCCTGCTTTTTTTGCGCACATTTCAAAAGCTTTACCGCTCCAACCTTCTGGAAGGAGTAAAAAACGGAAGTTACAATCCGAGCTTCCTAGTAAAGAGTAATCACCTAAAATGGAATCAGCTAGTTGATTCCTCTCTAGAATCTCCTCTTGTCTCTCTGAAAGGATTTTTTCAGCTATAGAGGAGTCAATAAGCCAAGTAGTCATTTGAGCAGTTAAGGGGGAAATCATCATATTAATATTATAAAGGCCTAACTCTAAAGCTTGAATGTAAGAAGAAGGGCAAGCAATAAAGCTAATACGTAGGGCTGGACAAATGGATTTAGAGGTACTAGAAACATAAAAGGTATTATCAGGAGCAAAGCTAGCAATAGGAGGCAAAAGGTCACGGACAAAATAGCTATTGATAGCATCTTCAATGAGTAACAGATTTTCTTCCTTGGCAAGCTTGGCAATAGCTTGGCGAGTGGCAAGAGACATGGTATGAGTAGTAGGGTTATGGAAGTCAGGAATGAGATAGAGGGCTTTAAGGCCTTCCTTCTTGCAGAAGCTTCTTAAAGTATGGGGACACATTTCACCATTTTCTTGAGGAACAGGAATAAGTTGAATACCCAACATTTTCGCTAAGGTTTTAAAGCCAGCGTAAATAAGAGGGTCTGTCCCAATGCGATCACC
>JAEZKI010000017.1 GCA_023415525.1 Bacillota bacterium
TACGCTTTGGTGGTCTGCAGCCGTTGTGTGGAATTGGAGTAACGTCCTTTATAAGACTTACTTCTAATCCAGCAGCCTGTAATGCTCTTATAGCTGCTTCTCTACCTGCTCCAGGTCCCTTTACGTAAACTTCAACAGTCTTAAGTCCATGTTCCATTGCAGCCTTTGCAGCAGTCTCGGCTGCCATCTGTGCTGCAAATGGTGTGCTCTTTCTTGAGCCTCTGAAACCAAGTCCACCTGCACTAGCCCATGATAGAGCATTTCCTGCAGTATCTGTTAAGGTAACAATTGTATTATTAAAAGATGAACGGATATGAGCAGCTCCACGTTCAATATTTTTACGCTCTCTTCTCTTTCTGGTAGTCCTTTTAGCACCAGCAGTTTTTGTTGCCATGTGTTCGCAAACCTCCTTTAACTATTTCTTTTTACCGCTAACAGGCTTTGAAGGGCCTTTTCTAGTCCTCGCATTAGTCTTTGTGCGCTGACCTCTAACGGGAAGACTCATTCTATGTCTTCTTCCTCTGTAGCATCCTATTTCTATAAGACGCTTAATATTCAAAGCAATTTCTCTTCTTAGGTCACCTTCAACCTTAAACTCTTTGTCGATAACATCTCTAAGTTTATTTACTTCATCATCAGTCAAATCTCTAACTCTAGTATCTGGACTAATGCTAGTCTTTGTAAGTATTTCATTAGACTTAGCTCTTCCAATTCCAAAGATATAAGTGAGACCAATTTCTACCCTTTTTTCTCTGGGCAAATCCACTCCGGCAATACGTGCCATCTTATCTTACACCTCCAATAAAATTCTCCTGTTACAGAATACTTTTTAAAAGCCTTTGGCTTTTGTTATGCGAAATACATCGATTTTTTAGAAAATGTATTATTCGCACCTTTCATACTAACTTCCACGCCGAGTATTCAGCACAAAAATTAGTAAAGTAACGTGGCGGTACGCAAGTTTTTCTCTTATACCCTCCAAGTTCTTTCAAGCTAATTCTCCACCGAATGGTCATTGATGTAGTCAAAACGCCATTCCCATAGGCACCATGTCCAAACGATATCGTCAAATATTTAAAATATCAGCAAGAAAAACAAAGAATTGGGATAATTCAATTGAATTGTGTTAATTCTAAGAATCAAAATTCTAAGAATTGTTAATTCGACGAATGTATTTCTATGTTCAGCCGCTTCTTGATGAAATTTTACGAAGTTAAAAAATTCATAGTGGGTTTAAAATTAACCCTGTTTCTGTTTGTGCTTTGGATTTTCGCAGATAACCATTACTCTGCCTTTTCTCTTAATAATCTTACACTTTTCACATATAGGCTTAACTGATGGTTTAACTTTCATTACAATAACCTCCTTATGGTGAGAAAAAAAATTTACATATATTATTTAAATCTTATATATTAATAATACCTTTTCCTTTTAGTCAATGACCATAATAACAAAGGTATGTATTATTTAGCTCTCCAAGTAATTCTTCCCCTTGTGAGATCGTATGGTGATAATTCAAGAGTAACCTTATCTCCTGGAAGAATCCTAATAAAGTTCATCCTAAGTTTACCTGAAATATGAGCAAGTACCTTGTGCCCATTCTCCAGTTCCACTTGAAACATTGCATTTGGTAATGACTCAACAACAGTCCCTTCAACCTCTATAACATCATCTTTTGCCAAACTAACACCTCCTCCAAAGGGTCGAAATATCTATATAAATTAAAATATTAAAGCAGATAATCACTCATCTGATTGAGATAAATTTTGTATCTCTGCAATTGCCTTTCTAATATCGGCATTTGTTATTCTAATATCAGATGATATCTTTTGAACTATCGTGTCAATAATATCTTTTGTAATAACTAAGTGTTTGATTTTTTTCTTCTTTGGATTTTCAACTCTTCTAAGATCACCGTCGCTAATATAAACATAATTAGCATCCATAATCTCTGTAATTATAAAAACCTTTCCAACGTCTCGCCCTGCTTTTGAAATTACAACCTGTCCCAGGACTACATTCAAACTTAGTCACCTCAATAATCTAGATTTGCAATCAAACCAATTATAAATTATACATCAAATTAAAAATAATAACAATAGCTTATTAAATTTTTTTTAGAACTTTGTTAATATTAATGGGCCGTTATCTGTTATTGCTACAGTGTTCTCATAATGAGCTGAAAGTGAACCATCTGCCGTAACAACTGTCCAGTTATTTTCTAACACTTTAACAACATATTCTCCGGCATTTATCATTGGTTCAACAGCAATTGTCATTCCATTTTCTAATTTTATGCCCCTGCGTTTCGTAACATAATTTGGTATTTCAGGAGGTTCATGCATTTGAGTTCCAATTCCATGACCCACAAAATCCCTAACAACTGAGAATCCTGCAGTTTCAGCGTATTTTTGAATCTCAACTGAAATATCTCTGATGTGATTCCCAATTACCATTTGCTTAAGTCCCTCAAAAAAGCTTTGCTTTGTCACATCAATTAATTTCTGAGCATTCTCAGATATTCTACCTACTGCAAAAGTCCTGGCAGCATCAGCATGATATCCATTATAATATACACCAACATCTATGCTAATAATATCGCCATCTTTTAGCTTATTTAAACCTGGTATACCATGTACCACCTGATCATTAACTGATGCACATATACTAGCAGGAAAAGGTGGTACACCTGGAATCCCTACATCATATCCTTTGAAAGATGGAATAGCATTTTTTTTAATTATATGTTCTTCAGCAATTCTATCTAATTCTCTGGTTGTAACCCCAGGAACTGTGTACTTTTTTATAATCTGAAGAGTTTCATATAGGATCTCTCCTGACTTTCTCATCTTATCAATTTCTGCCTGTGACTTAATAGTAAACATAGCTTAAATCTCCAATGCCTTCAAAACTCTTTCAGTAGTATCTTTAACTTCCTCTGCACCCTCAGCTACCACAAGTTTATTTGCTTTTTTATAATAATCAATCAGTGGCTGCGTTTGCTTATGATATGTTTCTAATCTATTTAAAACTGTTTCAGCTGAATCATCAGCTCTTTGAATTATCGCTGAATTACAAGTATCACAGATACCTTCAACCTTTGTTGGATTAAAAACTATATTATATGTAGCTCCACAATTAGTACATACACGCCTTCCTGACATTCTAGTAATGATGTCCTCATCTTTGACATCTATTAAGAGAGCTAAATCAATAGAAGTATTCATTTCATTTAAAACTTTATCCAAATATTCTGCTTGTGGAATTGTTCTTGGAAATCCATCCAATATATATCCTTTAGCACAATCATCATTTCCTAATCTGTCCTTTACAATCTCTACAGTGAGTTCATCAGGAACAAGCTCACCATTATCCAAATATTCCTTTACTTTAATACCCAATGGTGTATTACCTTTTATATTTGCCCTGAAAATATCGCCAGTAGAAATATGTGGTATCTCCAATTTTTCAGATATAACTTTTGCTTGTGTTCCCTTGCCTGCACCAGGCGCTCCTAATAATATAATTTTCATAATTATGTCCACACCCCTTATTGGTATAAAATTTAAATAAAGTAATAGCGTGGACTTGCTCCCCCCTTTATTACTAAATTTATTCCTTTTATTCTACAACTCTTTTTTATATAAAATATAAAATACCTAAAACTAAGTTTAGGGTCTATGACGTATCATAAACCCCAAACAATTATTGAAACATTAATTTATTACATATTAAATATTTTGGTCATAAACAGAAATTATTCTAAGAATCCTTTATAATGTCTAGTAAGCATTTGTGATTCAATCTGTCTAACTGTATCAAGTGCAACACCTACTAAAATCAATACGCTTGTTCCCGCAAACCAAACACCTTGTACATTTGTTACTGCCCCAATTAAATATGGGAATAAAGTGATAGCTGCTAAGAAAAGTGCACCAAACCAAGTTATTCTATTTAGAACCTTAGCAATATATTCGGATGTTGGCTTACCAGGTCTGATACCAGGTATAAACCCACCGTTTTTCTTCATATTATTTGCCAGCTCAATTGGATTAAACTGAACATATGTGTAGAAGAATGTAAATGCAACGATAAGTATGCCATAGAAGATTGCGTATGACCAATGTGATGGCCAATCTTTCATAAATACAAGAAATGCATTATCTGATTTTGAACCAAAAAATCCAACTAAAGTTGATGGTAGCATCATAATTGACATAGCAAAGATTATTGGAATAACACCAGCCCAATTTACCTTTATAGGCAAATGTGTACTCTGGCCTCCATAAACCTTTCTTCCAACAACTCTCTTCGCATACTGTACTGGTATACGTCTTTCAGCTTGGTTAACCCAAACTACACAAGCAATTACTACAACAAATACTAGTAAAATTGCAATAATACTAATTATACCAATGAATCCAGTACCAAGATTTCCAAGCTGGTAATTATTAATAAGATACATAGCACCTGTTGGAGCAGATGATACTATACCTGCAAATATTAACATTGAAATACCGTTACCAATACCATACTCAGTGATTTGCTCACCAAGCCACATCAAAAATGCAGTACCAGCAGTAAGTGTAAGTGTAACTGTAATGAAGGTTATAACGTTAAGTCCTGAAACAAGTGAAGATTTCAAACCAACTGTAATAGCTGTTGCCTGAAAAAATGCTAATATAACTGTAACATATCTTATCCATTGGCCAATCTTTTTCCTACCTTCTTCGCCTTCCTTTGACATTTGCTCAAGCTTTGGAATTGCAATAGTCAAAAGCTGCATTATAATCGATGCATTAATATATGGTGTAATACTCATTGCAAAGATTGTTGCATTTGCAAAAGCACCACCACCGATTACATTAAGAAAATTAAATAGCTGTCCTCCGCTGTTAATAAGGCTTTCAAAAGCAGCGGGGTCAAGACCAGGTACAGGAAGTCTTGAACCTAACCTAAATATAATAAGCAGACCTATTGTAATAAGTAGTTTCTTTCTCAAATCAGGAATTTTCCAGGAATTCTTAAGTGTTTCCAACATACCACTCACGTTATACCACCTCGACCTTTCCTCCTACAGCTTCTATCTTAGTAATAGCTGTCTTCGTAAATTTAGCCGCCTGAACTGTTAATTTCTTATTTAATTCACCGTTACCTAAAATAACTACTCCATCAATAATCTTTTTAGCAAGGCCAGATGATTTTAGTAGCTCTTCATTTACAACAGTACCATCATCAAATATATTCAATTGAGAAATATTTACTTCTGTATACTTAGTTGCAAACTCATAGTTATTAAATCCTCTTTTTGGCAATCTCATATATAGAGGCATTTGACCACCTTCAAATCCTGGTCTAACACCGCCACCAGCACGAGCATTCTGTCCTTTATGACCTTTGCCGCCTGTTTTACCATTACCACTGCCTATACCTCTACCTTTTCTGTTAGGTAGTTTTTTTGATCCAGGAGCAGGCTGTAATTCAAATAATTTCATTGACTACACCTCCCTTATATTTCTTCTACACTTATAAGATGTGAAACTTTATTAATCATACCTCTTATTTGAGGGTTATCATTTTGCTCAACAGAAGTATTGATTTTACCTAAACCAAGCGCTTTTACAGTTGCTTTTTGACTAGCAACAGCTTTATTTGTGCTTCGCTTTAGTGTTATCT
The DNA here is from genome assembly GCA_023415525.1 of Bacillota bacterium. Lineage (GTDB taxonomy): Bacteria > Bacillota > Clostridia > Lachnospirales > Cellulosilyticaceae > Sporanaerobium. The sequence continues at coordinate 5,677 of JAEZKI010000017.1, forward strand.
TTAACTTAGCCATTAATGTTCCCCCTATCCTAGAATCTCTTCTGCATTTTTTCCGCGAAGTCTAGCAACATCTTCAACTGTCTTTAACTGAGCAAGACCTTTGATAGTAGCATTAACCATATTGATAGGATTATTTGATCCTAATGACTTCGTTCTGATATCACGTATTCCTGCAAGTTCAAGTACTGCTCTAACAGGGCCACCAGCAATAACTCCTGTACCTTCTCCTGCCGGCTTTATCAATACTTTTCCTGCTCCAAAAACTCCGATAGCTTCATGCGGAATCGTAGTATTAACTAATGGTACTTTAATGAGATTCTTTTTTGCATCTTCGATACCTTTACGAATAGCTTCAGGTATTTCAGCTGCTTTTCCCATACCGCTACCAACATATCCGTTTTCATCTCCAACAACAACAAGAGCGCTGAATCTGAAATTTCTACCACCTTTAACAACCTTTGTTACACGACCTATATTAACAACTTTTTCTTTAAGTTCTCCTAAAGTGTTAGCATCAATTCGCTGCAATGTATTCCCCTCCTTCTCTTAGAAATCCAAACCTGCTTCACGAGCAGCATCTGCAAGTTCTTTAACTCTTCCATGATAGATATAACCGCCTCTATCAAATACAACCTGCTTTATACCCTTTTCAATAGCCTTAGTAGCTATTAGTTTTCCAACCTCTTTAGCTGCCTCTTTGTTTCCACCGTTAGCAACTTTTCCTTTAATAGCTGAATCAAGGGTTGAAGCGGATACAAGAGTATTACCATTTGTATCATCAATAATTTGAACATAGATATTGTTTAAACTTCTAAAAACGTTCATTCTTGGACGTTCTTGAGTTCCACTGATCTTTTTACGTACTCTTACGTGCTTTCTTATTCTAATCTCGTTCCTATTTTGTTTATTAATCATTTACTCTCATCTCCTTTCTACTTTTTACCCTTGCCGCCTGACTTACCTTCCTTACGTCTGATAACTTCAGTATCATATTTAATACCTTTACCCTTGTATGGTTCAGGCAATCTCTTTCCACGAATCTTTGCTGCCCACTCTCCAACAGCTTGCTTGTCAATACCTCTAACAATTATTTTGTTAGGTGCAGGTACTTCAGTTGTAATTCCATCTGGATCATCCATCTCAACTGGATGAGAGTATCCTAATGTTAATACCAGCTTTTTACCTTGCTTTTGAGCTCTGTAACCAACACCGTTTATTTCAAGATTCTTTGCATACCCATTAGTTACACCTTCAACCATATTGTATACTAAAGTTCTAGTCAAACCATGAAGTGCTTTATGCATTTTAATATCAGAAGGTCTCTCAACTACAATTTGATCGCCCTCAATTTTTATAATCATATCCTTGTGGAACCCTTTTACTAATGTTCCTTTTGATCCTTTTACAGTCAATACATTGCTACCATCTAGCTTTACGTCTACTCCCTTAGGAACAGCTATCGGTAACTTTCCGATTCTTGACATGTCCTATACCTCCAGTTCTTAAAATTATGAGCGAATAATCGCCCTTTTCAGACCTTTTCATTGGGCTACTAATAAATAGCCTTTGACTGGCATACAGCCAGGAAAAACACAAAGTGTTTTTCCTGACGCTATTTTTCGTAGAAAAATTGCGTCTATTACCAAACGAATGCTAGTACCTCTCCGCCTACGCCTTCAACTCTAGCTTTCTTGTCAGTCATTATTCCCTTTGAAGTTGAAATTATAGCTATTCCGAGACCACCTAAAACCTTAGGCAATTCTTCTTTACCAGCATATACTCTCAAACCAGGTTTGCTTATTCTCTTTATTCCAGTTATAACATTTTGCTTGTTATTTGTATACTTTAAGTTAACTTTAATAACACCTTGCTTACCGTCATTCATTTCTTCAAAATTCTTTATATAACCTTCTTCCAGCAATATAGTTGCTATTGACCTTTTAAGGTTGGAAGCGGGTATATCAACTGATTCATGTTTAGCAGAACCTGCATTTCTAATTCTGGTTAACATATCAGCGATTGCATCAGTGATTTGCATATGTTTAACCTCCTTCCAAAGACTATTACCAGCTTGCCTTCTTAACGCCAGGTATTTGACCCTTGTACGCCAACTCTCTAAAGCACAAACGGCAAATTCCAAATTTTCTAATGTATGCATGTGGTCTACCACATAATTTACATCTATTGTAACCTCTAGTACTAAACTTAGGTGTACGCTGTTGCTTTATAATCATAGACTTCTTTGCCATGCCTTAAATCCCTCCTTAATTCTGGCTGAATGGCATACCAAGTAACTTTAAAAGCTCTCTTGCTTCTTCATCACTCTTTGCCGTCGTTACAAAAACAATATCCATTCCTCTAACTTTATCAACCTTATCATATTCAACTTCAGGGAATATAAGCTGTTCTTTAATTCCTAATGAGTAATTTCCTCTGCCATCAAATGAATTATTTGATACACCTCTAAAGTCTCTTACTCTAGGTATAGCAACATTTAAGAGTTTATCAACAAACTCATACATTCTTTCTCCTCTTAATGTTACCTTGCAACCAATATTCATTCCTTGTCTTAATTTGAACGCTGCTACTGACTTCTTTGCCTTAGTTACAACTGGCTTTTGTCCTGTAATTAGCGTCATATCGCTAACAGCTGAATCCATCGCTTTAGGATTATCCTTAACTTCGCCAACTCCCATGTTAAGAACTACCTTTTCAAGCTTTGGTATCTGCATGCAACTACTATATTTAAACTTTGTCTGCAAAGCTGGAACTGCTTCAGATTTATATTTATCTTTTAACCTTGCCACTCACGTTACCTCCTTCCAGTAGAGCTGTTATACTTCCTTTTTATTTATTACGATTTCAATGATTTCATTACATTTTTTGCAAGTTCTTGCCTTCTCACCATTATCAAGAATTGTCTTACCAACCTTTGTAGCCTTACCACATTTGTCACAAATCAACATTAGATTTGAGCTATTAACAGGCGCTTCCTGATGAACGATACCACCTTGTTGATATCTTCCTTTTGGTTTTTTGTGCTTTGTTGCCATGTTAACGCCTTCAACAATTACTTGATTAGTAGAAGGATTTACGCTTAATACTTTGCCCTTTTTACCTCTATCCTTACCTGAAAGAACAAGTACTGTGTCTTCCTTTTTTACATGAACTTTGTTAGCCAAATTAAGCCGCCTCCTTCCTTACAATACTTCTGGTGCCAGAGAAACTATCTTCATAAATTCTTTATCTCTTAATTCTCTCGCAACAGGTCCAAATATACGAGTTCCTCTTGGGGTTTTATCATCTTTTATTATTACTGCAGCATTTTCATCAAATTTGATGTAAGAGCCGTCTGCTCTTCTAACACCTCTTTTTGAACGTACAATAACACACTTAACTACTTCACCCTTCTTTACAACACCGCCGGGTGTTGCATTTTTAACTGAAGCAACTATTACATCACCAATATTAGCATACTTTCTCCAAGAACCGCCAAGAACTTTAATACACATAAGTTCTTTAGCTCCAGTATTATCAGCTACTTTCATTCTAGACTGGACTTGAATCATGATGGTACCTCCTTCCAATATTTCTGCTTATGCTGACACAAATCTTATTGTGCCTTTTCAACGATTTCAACAAGTCTCCATCTTTTTTCTTTACTTAATGGTCTTGTTTCCATAACTTTAACTTTATCGCCTATATTACATGCATTTTCTTCATCATGTGCTTTTAGCTTAAAAGTTTTCTTAATTATCTTTCCGTATAACGGATGCTTTACACTAGTTTCAACAGCAACAACAATAGTCTTATCCATTTTATTGCTGACAACTTTTCCAACCCTAGTTTTTCTTAGCGCTCTTTCTACCAAGTGGAATTACCTCCTTCCGAATACTTACATACTTCTATGGTTAAGGTTTTTCAATAGCTTATAGCAATCTGATTAAAAATTACTTTTCGGCACCACTAAGCTCTTTTTCCCTTATAATTGTCTTAACTTTAGCTATGGATTTTTTAACATCCTTTAGCTTCATTGGGTTTTCAAGCTGATTTGTAGCAAGCTGAAATCTAAGCTTGAAGAGTTCAGACTTTAAATCGCCCAATTCTTTATTTAACTCTACCATATTTTTTTCTCTGATTTCACTAGCTTTCATTTGCTTCACCACCCATTTCTACCTCACGGGATACAAATTTACATTTTACCGGAAGTTTGTGCATAGCAAGTCTTAATGCCTCTCTTGCAGTATCTTCTGGTACTCCCGCGATTTCAAATAATACTCTTCCTGGCTTAACTACTGCTACCCAGTACTCTGGTGAACCCTTACCGCTACCCATACGAGTCTCAGCAGGTTTCTTTGTTACCGGCTTATCTGGGAATATCTTAATCCAAACCTTACCACCACGCTTGACATAACGAGTCATTGCTATTCTGGCAGCTTCAATTTGATTGCTTGTTATCCAAGCAGGTTCTGTAGCTTGAATGCCGAATTCACCATTTGAAACAACATTACCTCTGGTTGCTTTACCAGTCATTCTGCCTCTGTGAACCCTTCTACGTTTTACTCTCTTGGGCATTAACATTACTTAACTCCTCCTTCCGCTTTTGTCTCTTTCTTAACAGCTGGAAGAACTTCTCCTTTATATATCCATACCTTAACGCCAATCTTTCCATAGGTCGTATTTGCTTCAGCAAAACCATAGTCTATATCAGCACGAAGTGTTTGAAGTGGAATAGTTCCTTCATGATAATGCTCAGTTCTTGCGATTTCAGCACCACCAAGTCTACCAGCGCATGCAGTTTTTATACCTTTAGCACCAGTTTTCATTGTTCTTGACATACACTGCTTCATAGCTCTTCTAAAAGAAATACGTTTCTCAAGCTGTGATGCTATATTTTCTGCAACAAGCTGAGCATCGTTATCAGGAGATTTAATCTCAGTAATATTTATTAGAACACTCTTGCCTGTTAATTTTTCTACATCTTTTCTTAACTCTTCAATGCCTTGTCCACCCTTACCAATTACAAGACCTGGCTTTGCAGTATTAACATTTATTTTAACTTTATTTGCGGCACGATCAATTTCAATTCTTGATATGCCTGATATATAAAGTTTCTTCTTTATAAAATCTCTGATTGCAACATCTTCAACGAGATAACTACTAAAGGTTTTCTTGTTTGCATACCATTTGGTATCCCAATCTTTAATTACCCCGATTCTGAATCCATGTGGATTTACTTTCTGGCCCATTATCTAACCTCCTTCTCACTTATTGTCTTTCTTTTACAACTAGTGTAATATGACTTGTTCTTTTTTGAATTTTAAATGCTCTACCTTGTGCACGTGGCTGGATTCTCTTTAATGTAGGTCCCTGAGTTGCAAATGCTTCTGCAACAAATAAATCTTCATAAGTTAAACTATTATTATTTACTGCATTAGCCTCTGCTGATTTAAGAAGCTTATACAAAACCTCTGAAGCAGCTTTTGGAGTAAATCTAAGAATTGCGTATGCCTCATCAAGACCTTTATCTTTAATTAAATCCATTACTATTTTTACTTTTCTAGATGATATACGTGCATATTTTAATACTGCTCTACCTTCATCCTTACCTATGCCAAGAACTTTTCTCTCTTTTTTAGTAAGAAGTGCAGGCTTATTTGACTTTCTGTGTTTAGCATTTTGTTCAGCTAATATTTGATCTTTATTTTTTAATAGCTCCTCTTTGGACAAAACCTTTTTCTCCAACTGAATAGCCTCCTTTCAGTTCTAATCTTAGACTTATACTCTCGATGCTCGAACAACCACTTCAATTATCTTAATGAAGTTGATTTTTCATTACCACCGTGTCCCTTATATGTTCTAGTCGGTGCGAATTCACCAAGCTTGTGACCAACCATTTCTTCTGTCAAAAAAACTGGTACATGCTTCTTTCCATCATGAACAGCAATTGTATGTCCGACCATTTGAGGGAATATAGTTGAAGCTCTTGACCAAGTCTTAATAACTTTCTTTTCATTAGCCTTATTCATTTCTTCAATCTTTTTCATCAATGAATCTAACACGTAAGGTCCTTTTTTTACTGATCTACTCATATTCTTAATCCTCCCTTCGCCAGCATCACAAGGATTTGGCGGAGCGGCTGTACCGCTCTCACTTCCAAGCTTTTAACAAGCCATATCCCTATATATTACTTTTGATTTCTTTTCTTAACAATAAACTTATCTGAACTATTTTTCTTCTTTCTTGTCTTATAACCAAGAGTTGGTTTACCCCAAGGAGTAACTGGACTTGGTCTACCGATAGGTGATTTACCTTCACCACCACCATGAGGGTGATCACATGGGTTCATAACAACACCACGTACAGTAGGTCTAATTCCCATCCATCTTTTTCTACCAGCTTTACCAACCTTTATATTCTCATGTTCAATATTTCCTATCTGTCCGATAGTCGCTTTACAATTAATTCTAATCATACGAACTTCGCCAGATGGGAGTCTTACTTGAGCATACTCGCCTTCTTTAGCCATAAGTTGTGCAGAGTTACCAGCTGATCTTACTAGCTGTCCACCTTTTCCTGGTTTGAGTTCAATGTTATGAATTAATGAACCAAGAGGAATATTTGATAGTGGAAGTGCATTACCAGCTCTGATATCTGCTGATTGTCCTGACTCTACTATATCGCCTATACTTAATCCTACTGGTGCAAGGATATATCTCTTTTCACCATCTATATAGTTAAGAAGTGCAATATTTGCAGTCCTATTAGGATCGTATTCTATTGTAGCAACTTTTGCTTTAATACCATCTTTATCTCTTTTAAAATCTATAACTCTATATTTTTGTCTATTACCGCCGCCTTGGTGACGAACAGTAATCCTACCAAATGAGTTTCTTCCCCCATTTTTGCTTTTAGGTTGTAGCAATGACTTTTCAGGTTCAACGTTTGATAGTTCTGAATAATCAAGTGATGTCATAAACCTTCTGGCTGGGGTTGTAGGACTATACTTTTTTACTGCCATCTCTTCTCACTCCTTTATAACTTAAATCTTTTACTGAGCAACGCCAAATTCTTCTATGCTAGTTTTATATTTCTTAGCATTTGATACTGTTTTGCCACCCTTAGTCAAGTATTCAATTGGCTTTGGATTAGTATCTATTTTAACAATGGCCTTTTTCCAAGCTGGACGTGGTCCTTCATGAACACCAGTGCGCTTGATTTTTCCATCGAAATTCATTGTATTTACCTGAATTACTTTTACATTAAAAAGTGCTTCAACCGCTTTTCTGACTTCGGTTTTTGTTGACTTAACATCAACTATAAAAGTGTACTTTCCAGAAGCGATTTCCATATTACTTTTTTCAGTAATATATGGCTTAAGAATAATGTCTTGTGGTAATCTCATTATGCGTACACCTCCTCAACCTTTTCAACAACATCCTTTGTTATAATGAATTTGTCATACTTCAAAATATCAAATACATTGATAGTATTTACAAATGCAGTTTTAACTCCAGGAATATTTTTTGCAGACTTAATAACATTTTCATTGCTTGAATCAATTACAATTAGTGCAGTTGAATCAATTTTTAGGTTATTAAGAACGCCTACCATTGATTTTGTCTTAATTGCATCTAATGCTAAAGAATCAAGTACACATATTTCGTTTCCTGATACCTTAGATGTCAATGCAGATTTTAATGCAATACGCTTTAATTTCTTAGGAAGAGTATATTTATAGCTACGTGGCTTAGGTCCTAATACAATACCACCTTTAATCCACTGAGCTGAACGGATACTTCCTTGTCTTGCACGGCCAGTTCCCTTTTGTCTCCATGGCTTTTTACCACCACCTCTAACTTCACTCTTGGTTTTAGTAGACTGAGTTCCCTGTCTTCTATTTGCTAACTGATTAACTACTACAGTGTGAAGTGCTAAATCATTTATTTCTACACCAAAAACGTTATCGCTAAGTTGAAAATCTCCAACTACTTCACCCTTCATGTTATATAAATCAACCTTTGGCATGTGTTACGTCCTCCCTTCAACGTTATTATTTACCGGACTTAACCGTATTTTTAATAACAAGCAAACCACCTTTTGGTCCTGGTACAGCTCCCTTAATTAGAATAAGGTTTCTTTCAGCGTCAACTCTAACAACTTCTAGATTTTGCACTGTAATTTTATCCATACCCATATGTCCTGGCATTTTCTTTCCTCTTATAACTCTACCTGGTGTTGTACCCGAACCCAAGGAACCAGTTCTTCTATGATACATAGAACCATGTGTTAATGGACCAGTTTTTTGACCGAATCTTTTAATAACACCTGCGAATCCTTTACCTTTAGAGATACCAGTTATGTCTATTTTATCTCCAGATTGGAACATATCCTCAGCTTTGATTTCCTGTCCAACTTCGTAACCTGAAACATCTTCAAATTTAAACTCTTTAAGATATTTCATTGGAGCTAGTTTAAACTTTGTAAATTGACCTAAATTTGGTTTACTTAGCTTTTTTTCCTGAACCTTTAAATATCCAACTTTTATGGCTTCATACCCGTCAGTCTCAACTGTTTTCTTCTGAACAACAGTTAATGGACCAGCTTCGATAACTGTTACTGGTATAACCAATCCTTTTTCGTCAAATATTTGTGTCATTCCAATTTTCTTACCTATCATTGCTTTTTTCATATAAAATTACCTCCTATGGTTATTGGTTCATAGAATCTATGAACATGACCTCTTTGCCCTGACATAATATAAATTATAGTTTAATCTCTATATCTACGCCAGCTGGAAGATCCAGTCTCATCAATGCGTCAACAGTCTTTGGCGTTGGAAGAAGAATATCAATCAATCTCTTGTGAGTTCTCATTTCGAACTGCTCTCTAGAGTCCTTATATTTGTGTGGAGCTCTTAAGATTGTTATTATTTCTTTTTCAGTAGGAAGTGGAACTGGTCCTGAAACTCTTGCTCCTGTCCTCTTAGCAGTTTCAACAATCTTTTCAGCTGATTGATCTAATACCTGATGATCGAACGCTTTTAATCTGATACGTATTTTCTGTTTGTTTGACATACATATACCTCCTCGTACGTTGTATTTGGTTACGTACAACAAGTATTGCTCTGTACACTACGCCGGGTGTTTCATAACGTTTTATATAAAAACCCAGGATCGTTCTTATCCTAATGGACAAACTTAACCTGGGCATTTAAAGCGATTATATTACACAACATGATATAACGCAAAATGTACAGTGACTTGTCGCCCGGTTTCTTGAATCGGACATTCTCAGTAGAAGTTACCTATTTCTATGAATAGCAATCTCCTACGTCATCGTATGCCTTCGCCACAACATTCAATATTTTACTACATATTTTATTCTTTTGCAAGACTTATTTTTATTTTTTTTTTAATAAAGTAAAATTCTCTAAATAATAAAACAGAGTTTCAAGCTATACGCTCGAAACTCTGATATAATTCTGGCAGAGACTTACTTTCCCAGGCCGTCGCCAGCCAAGTATTATCAGCACTGAGATGCTTAACTTCCGTGTTCGGTATGGGAA
>JAEZKI010000055.1 GCA_023415525.1 Bacillota bacterium
CCTACTGGCCAAGTGAAGGAGAGGACAAAGGTACATGAGGATGGTGATTTACACCGTACTTCCCATGTATGGATTGTGAGAGATAATGGAAAAGGAGGATGGGATGTTTTGCTTCAAAAACGGAGCCAAAATAAAGATTCTTTTCCAGGCTGTTATGACATATCCTCAGCTGGGCATATTCCAGCAGGTTCAGATTATAAGGATTCTGCCCAAAGGGAATTAAAAGAAGAGTTAGGTATTGAGGTAGACTTAGAAGAGCTACAAGAGTGTTGGAGGAGGCGTGTAGCCTTAAAAAACATTTTTTATGGGAAGCTTTTTATTGATAATCAAGTGACACGGGTATATCGCTTAAAAAGAAATGATCTTCAAATAGAAATATTACACTTACAAGAAGAGGAAATTGAGTCTGTTAAGTGGATGGACTATGAGGCATGCTTAGAAGCTGTAGAAAAAAATACTATGAAACACTGCATTTTTTTGGAGGAACTCAAACGAATCCAAGGCTAAGGTATCATTTCTTCCATTTTTATGTAAGGCCTTCTTTTTCAAGCTTTGACGAGATTCTCAAATGGAGAAAGAGTATTTCAAGTCAATCGTGCAGATACTAAAGCTAATCCTGTCATGGTAAGCTGTGGCATGTCAGCAGGAAAATATTTTGAATGAAGTAAAGGAGAAGCTATGACAAATGAAGAGGCAAGTATTCAAAATCACTTAAAATTGCAACATACCTACTTGAAGCTGCCCGAGCTTTTTTATACCTTGCAAGAACCCAGTAAGGTGCCTATGCCCAAAATGGTTTTATTTAATCAAGGGTTAGCTCAAGCATTGGGTTTAGATGCTGTTTTTTTACAAAGTAAAGAAGGTGTAGAAATCCTTGCAGGCAATCAAGTGCTCCCCAATACCCTTGCTCAAGCCTATGCAGGCCATCAGTTTGGCTATTTTACGCGATTAGGGGATGGAAGAGCCCTTCTTTTAGGGGAGTATGTAACCCCTAGTGGTGAAAGGTATGATGTGCAACTCAAAGGTTCAGGAAGAACCCCTTATTCAAGAGGGGGAGATGGTAAAGCCACTTTAGGGCCTATGCTAAGGGAATATATAATAAGTGAAGGAATGCAAGGACTGCATATTCCTACTACCAGGAGCCTAGCCGTTGTAACAACGGGAGAGGTGATTCAAAGAGAAGTGCCTTTACCAGGAGCTATTTTGACACGTATAGCAAAGAGTCATCTACGGGTAGGGACTTTTCAATATGCTGCCAAGTGGGGAACCATAGAGGAACTTAGGGCTTTAGCTGACTATACCTTGCTAAGGCATTTTACGGTAGAAGAGGAAAATCCTTATTTAGCTTTATTGAAGCAAGTGGTGGAACGACAGGCTGCCCTTATTGCACAGTGGCAACTAGTAGGTTTTATCCACGGTGTAATGAATACAGATAATATGAGTATATGTGGAGAAACCATTGATTATGGACCCTGTGCTTTTATGGATCAGTATAATCCTCAGACTGTTTTTAGCTCCATTGATGAACAGGGACGGTATGCTTATAGTAATCAGCCACTTATAGGTGGTTGGAATTTGGCACGCTTTGCAGAAACCCTCCTTCCTCTTATGGCACATTCACCAGAAGAAGCCGTGCAGCTAGCCCAAGAAGTTGTCTCTCAGTTTTCGGTGCTTTATAAAGCCCACTGGCAAGAGGGAATGAGAAAAAAATTAGGATTATTTCAAGAAAAAGAAGGCGATGACCAGTTAATAGAAGAGCTTTTAAAGCTTATGGAAAAATATAAGGCAGATTATACCTATACCTTTGTGGCATTGACACTAGGAGATAGAACACAGGGGAAACTTTTTAAGCAAGAAGCATTTAAGCAATGGGAGACTAAGTGGCAAAAGCGACAAAAGGAGCAAAAGGAATCTCTTCAACAGGTTGAAAAACTCATGAAGCAGTCTAATCCTAGAGTGATTCCACGAAATCATAAAGTAGAAGAAGCCATAAAAGTAGCAGTTGAGGAAGGTAGTCTCCGTGTGTTAAAGCAGCTTATAGAAAACCTTCAAGCACCCTACGATTACAGCAAGAAATTAGAAGGCAGTAGCGAGTTACCACCTATTAATAGCTGTGGTTATAAAACCTATTGTGGCACATGATTGAAGAACTATACAAGGTCTTTACTTGAGAAAAAAGAGTTTGTACCATCAATAAAAGGTGACAAAAAAGAATAGATAAAGAAAGTTTTTGGGGGGATAACTATTAAAATTGATCGGTTAATTGGGATTTTAACAGTACTATTGCAACGGGATAAGGTAACAGCACCTTATCTTGCTGAGAAGTTTGAAGTGTCAAGACGGACTATCAATAGAGATATAGAAGCCATTTGTAAGGCAGGAATACCTGTTGTGACATTGCAGGGGGTCAATGGAGGCATTGCCATAGCAGAAGGATATAAGATAGATAAGACTATTTTTACACCAGAGGAATTAGGGGCTATTATCACAGGATTAAAGGGCTTAAGTAGCATTTCTAAAGCTTCTAGTTATACACAGCTTATGGAAAAATTAGTAGGAGATAAAGAAGGGGTTTATAGGGTCAAAGACAATCTTTTAATAGACCTTTCTTCTTTTTATAAAGATAGCTTGTCTTATAAAATAGAGACATTAAAACGTGCTATAGAGGCGAAGCAGTTAGTGGAGCTAGATTATTTTTATAGCAAGGGAGAAGTTAAGAGAAAAATAGAGCCTTATCTCCTTTTATTTAAATGGTCTTCTTGGTATCTTTATGGGTATTGCCAGGAGAAGCAGGACTTTAGGATGTTTAAGCTTAATCGTATGGGAGAAATAAGGATAAGGGAGGAGCAATTTGAACTAAGGGATTTGCCTCAAATAGAGGAGCAGCTAGAAAATTATTTTGAGGAGAATATTTTTCTTGTGGCGCAATTTGAAGAAAGTGTCCAGTATAGAGTAATCGATGAGTATGGCCTAAATAGCTTTGTAAAGCAAAAAGATGGAGCCCTTCTTTTTGAAAGATATTTTACCAATAGGCAATACTTATTAAGCTGGCTATTAAGTTTTGGTGACCAAGTAGAAGTGATTGAGCCAGAGGAAATGCGACAAGAGATTAAAAGGCAAGCAGAAGGTATGCAGAAAAAATATTTATAAACATGACACCCTGGTGACGTGTTTAGGGGGATATACTAAGGGAAAAAGGGGGAATCTAAATGATTGAATCACGATGTGGCATTTTATGTAGTGCGTGTGAGTATAAGGAGGAGATGGGTTGCAAAGGCTGTACTGCTATTTCCAAACCTTTTTGGGCAGAAAGCTGCCCTGTAAAAACGTGTTGTGAAGACAAGCAAAATGAGCATTGTGGCATCTGTGACAAGTTCAGCTGCTCCCTTCTCAATCAGTTTGCCTATGATGAGAAGCAAGGGGATAATGGAAAGCGCATCCAACAGTGTAAAAAATGGTGTTTGGAATAAAGACAAGGTCTATTTTAAGGAATAAGAACTCCCAAGCAATGTAGATAAATTGCCTGGGAGTTTTTTTTACAGAAAAAATTTGTTATAATAAAATAGTCGGAGAAAACTGTCAGTGGTTTTTAAGAAAGAAGTAAAAAAATATTTTTAATAAAGGGGGTTAAAATGGCCGAGTATATTTTAATGGTGGCAACCATTATGTTACTGTGTGTTGTACTAAAGAAAATGTCCAGTCGATTAGGGATGCCAATGCTACTCTTTTTTATTATCTTAGGCATGTTATTTGGCTCAGATGGTTTGGTGAAAATTCCTTTTGAGAATTATGAGATAGCAGAGAAGGTATGTTCCATAGCCTTGATTTTTATTATGTTTTATGGAGGATTTGGAACCAATTGGAGCACAGCAAAATCTATTGCTGTTAAATCCACCCTCCTTTCTACATTTGGAGTTATTGCTACGGCAGCTATAACAGGCCTTTTTTGTTATTTTGTTATAGGTTTTGAGTTTCTTGAGAGTATGTTAATTGGTTCAGTCATTAGCTCCACTGATGCTGCATCTGTTTTTTCTATATTGCGTTCTAAGCGCCTTAATTTAAAAGATCATACAGCACCTATACTCGAAGTGGAAAGTGGAAGTAATGATCCCTGCTCTTATATGCTGACAGTTATTGTCTTAGCCATTATGAGTGGTAACTTTAGTGCTGGTAAGCTCATCTATATGATTTTTGCACAACTTGCTTATGGTGTCCTTATAGGCTGTCTCTTGGCAGTAGTTGCCACATGGATTTTAAAACATGTCAAACTTTCTAGAGATGGGTTTGATGCTATTTTTGTATTAGGCATGGCTCTTGTAGCTTATGCATTAGCAACAATCGTTGAGGGGAATGGTTATTTAAGTGCTTATATTTTAGGTATTATTTTAGGAAATAAAGCCATCCCAAATAAAAAAGCGCTTGTTCACTTTTTTGATGGGGTTACAGGACTCATGCAGATGCTTATTTTCTTCCTATTAGGTCTTTTATCTTTTCCATCACAACTTCCAGCCATCCTTTTTCCTTCTTTAGCCATTGCGTTATTTTTAACTTTTGTGGCCCGTCCTTTAGCTATATTTGGGCTTTTAGCACCTTTTAAATGCACATTCCATCAAAAATTCCTTATTTCTTGGGCAGGGTTACGAGGGGCTGCATCCATTGTATTTGCTATCATGGCAGTTGTTAGTCCGACGTATATGAAGAATGATATTTTCCATATTGTTTTCTTTATTGTGTTATTTTCCATTAGCTTACAAGGTTCACTCATTCCTTTTATGGCAAAAAAGCTTCACATGATCGATGATGAAAGCAACGTTATGAAGACTTTTAGTGACTATTCAGAGGAAATGCCTGTACAGTTCATAAAGCTTCCTATTTCGTCTAATCATTCATGGATAGGAAAAAAGATAGAGGATATTTCTTCAATCCCTAATATTTTATTAGTGTTAATTTTAAGGGGAAATGAGCGTATTATTCCTAAGGGTCATACCACTATTTTAGAAGGTGACGTGATTATACTCAGTGCTCTTTCTATTGAAGAAGAGGTAGGAGTTCGTTTAAGTGAAATAAAGATTGATAAAGATAATGATTGGCTAGGAAGGCGAATTTCAGAAATAAGTCTTGGGGTAGAAAGATTAATTATTGTTATTAAGCGAGAAGGTCAAGTGATTATTCCTAATGGAAGAACCATGATCAAAGAAAAAGATGTTTTAGTAATTAGTGAACTGTAATAAAAGTAAAAGATAAATAAAAAATAAGGAGTTTACATATGTACGATACGTTATTGTTTGATCTTGATGGCACATTAACTGATCCCAAAGAAGGGATAACAAAATGTGTACAGTACGCCTTAAAGTCTTTTCAAATAGATGAAGAAAACCGAGATAATCTCACTTGCTTTATAGGTCCTCCTCTCCGTGAGTCTTTTAGGGTTTATTATGGCTTTGACGAAGAACAGGCAAATAGGGCTACTCAAAAATATAGAGAACGTTTTGAAACCATTGGTTTATATGAAAATAAGGTTTTTGATGGGATAAAGGAGATGCTTCAGCAACTTCAAGCATCAGGAAAGTGTCTAGCTGTAGCCACTTCTAAACCTGAAGTTTATGCTAAAAAGATATTAGAGAAATATGAACTACTCGCTTATTTTGAGGAAGTAGTGGGGAGTGAAATAGATGGTA